>CAZNVF010000116.1:794-1578 GCA_964576395.1 uncultured Oscillospiraceae bacterium | reverse complement strand
TTATTATTGCGCAGACTGCGGCTAGAATAAGTGTAAGCCAATGCATATTTTTGTTCATGAATTTATGAATGTCTGTCATTTGTAAACCTCTTCTATGAAATTGAAGCATGTTAAATAATTCTTATTCTATAGTATACACATTTTATTATATTTTTAAAGGGGTTAATTGAAAAAATAGCTGCTATGGAATATAGATTATCTTTTTGCCATTTGGTTTAGAAAAAGTAGAAACGTCTAAATAAATAGCCCGCGGTAGTACGGAATTATGCAAAAAAGTTCTGTTAATTTTGCAAAAAAAGCTGTATAATGGTTTACATAAGACCGTTTGGTGGACACCACCGCGGACCATTTAACTTTGGGAACAAGCGTTCCACTAACTAAGTGCGTTATATTTACGATTTTGCTGCAGTTTGGAGGAGAAAAAATGCATGATAGCCGCTTTTATGCCTATCTTTCAAGAATGAAACACATTTTCCGCTGGTCTCTTATGAAGAACAGCCAACAGGAATCACTTTCTGTACATACCCTTGATACTGCCGTTATAGCCCATGCACTGGGAATTTTACGCAACAGGCGCTTTGGGGGGAGCTGCAATGCCGAAAGACTCGTGCTCCTTGCAATTTATCATGATTGCAGCGAAATACTTACCGGCGATATGCCTACCCCTATAAAGTATTATAATCCAGAAATAAAAGCGGCGTATAAAAATATTGAGGCTGTCGCAAATAAAAAACTCATTGAAATGCTTCCTAAAGACCTGCAGCCTGACTATGCTCCGCTTCTT
>CAZNVF010000116.1:0-784 GCA_964576395.1 uncultured Oscillospiraceae bacterium | reverse complement strand
TGAGCACAGTGGGGAGGATCCGGAACTTTTAAAGCTTTTAAAAGCGGCAGATAAAATTTCCGCACTTATAAAATGCGTTGAGGAGGAAAACTCCGGCAATAAAGAATTTTCAAAGGCAAAGCTTAGTATAATGGAATCAATAAAAGATATGCACCTGCCGGAAGCCGATACTTTCATAGAAGAATTCCTGCCAAGCTATGGCCTTACTATAGATGAACTCAATTAGTGAATCATTTCAGAAATTCCGTTTACAATGTTTCCAACGGCATGAACGGTTTTCGCAGCGCTCCTTTTAACTTTGTGAACGTTTCTTCCGCTTTTATCGTTCATCATATAAACTGCAGTACCTACTACTGCAGCGGCTGCGGCACCGGAAAGTGCGGCAGCAGTGACATTTTTATTTGACATAAAAAATAACCTCCATTTCTTGTTTTAGTAATATTATTTTCTCACATAATTTTTTTGAGATACGCTGAAATTTTTCCCGAATTTTTATGCAGAAATATTATTATTTGCTTTGATTTTTGAAGAATATTTATTTGAACAGTTTAGATTATTATTGTGAATATGCTTGGCTGTGTATAATATTTAAAAGAAAATTAGCTTTGTTCGTTATTCTATTTTAAATAATTAGGCTGATTATTAAAAAATAAACGTTTACTGGAGAGTGTAACCTATGGAAAAACGTCCGGCGAGGGTCGCTGCAATACATGATCTTTCTGGCTTTGGAAGATGTTCAATATCTGTAATTCTACCCGTTCTTTCGGCAATGGGGGTACAGGTC
>CAZNVF010000115.1:0-4330 GCA_964576395.1 uncultured Oscillospiraceae bacterium | reverse complement strand
TTAACTCCTTAAAAGTTCACATAAAAAGAAGACGCTAATTATGCGCCTTCTTTTTCAATTTCAAACTAATCAGAGGCTGAGACCCGCAATGATTTCATCAAGTTCATCAGTGGTAAGTGCGCCAATAGTGATGCAACCCATAAAATCGCCGACCTTCTTTACAAAGACTTTCTCGTAAAGATCTAATCCATAATCGGTCATATTTATAGCAATATCAATACAAGGAACATCTTTTCCGTTCACGTTCTCCGTCACAAGTTCACATGAAGTTACTTCCATTCCATTACCTGAAAGTTGTTCTTTAAGATTTGCTTGGGAAATTTCCATATAGCTTTCTTCATCAAGAATATTTCCATAAACAAGGCCGATATTCTCAAAGTTGATGTTTATTGAGGCTCCGGTATTGACATTCTGACAATACATGTCATATACCATATTTGTTTTTTCAAGTTTCTCCGCGGTTTCTTCTGAAAGGAACTCGCTGGCAGAAAGATTATATAATGCAGCAAGATCTGAATCTGAAAGATATTCCCACCCTTCGGGAGCAGTGAAGCTTATTCCTGCAACATCGTTGGTATAGACCATTCCATCAACAGTTCCTCTGATATGGTCAAGTTTTTCTTCATTAGAAGAACAGGAAGCAAAACTTAAAACCATAATAAGAGCAAGAAGAAGCGCAAGTGTTTTTTTCATAAGTATTTCTCCTTATAATTTCATTTTGTGATATATTTGTGTTAAAAATATATTCTTAGTAAGGATATCACTTAAATTCCTTTTTGTAAACCGTTTTCTGTCGGTAAAATTTGAATTTTCATAAAGGTCGAGTAAGATATTCTTATTTAGAATGCTGTTAAAAAAAGTAATAAGTTTTTCTTTTAAATCATTTTTTTGCTAAGGTAAAGGATTTTTCACCTGTTTGCTCTTGAACATAAACTTTAAAGGTGATATTATTGTATTAGTTAAAGTTTTGCCCTATAGGAGTATAGAAAAATGAAGCATGAAAAATCCTGCGGCGGCCTTATTTACCGCGAGCACGATGGAGAAACTCAGCTCCTTTTGCTCAAACATCGCTGCGGCGGGCATTGGTCTTTTCCAAAAGGCCACATGGAATCTGGTGAGACTGAAATGGAAACTGCCCTTCGCGAAATTCGGGAAGAGACCGGCCTTCGTGTATTTTTAAGGGATGGTTTCCGTGAGTCTGTGGAGTACTCGCCTAAGCCCAACGTAAAAAAGCAAGTTATCTATTTTATTGGATTCACTCTTAACGAATCCACTCTTCACCCTCAGGAGGAAGAGGTAAGCGAACTTCAGTGGATGGAAATCCACAGCGCTTATGACGCGGTGACTTTTCGCAATGACAAAAAGCTTATAAGTAAAGCTATGGACTATATTGCCCGGCGTGGAATGTAAAACATAAAGCGAATACCGTGTTTTCTGTTTTATGGCCGTACCCTAGTACAGTTGTTGTAAAAGCCATTTTCCGTCTACTAAAATCATATCTTTACAAAAAAATGCGCCCCACATATGGCGCATTTTTTATTTCTTCATTTTATAAAAGCAATACAGCTACATTCTGGCATTTTAGTAAAGCTCAACAACTTATAAAAAATTTTAATTTTCAAAGCGTTATTCCCCCCGCGAATTATATTTGGCGGATATTCAAATATTTTTGAGCACCGTTTCCGCAATAGTCGGTTCTAATACCCATTCTTTGAAATATCGGGAACACAAACACGTCTTAAATAGACAATACTGTCATTCCGTAGCCAAAATAGTATGGATAATTCCAAACAGCTTTTAACCGTCAAAGATGCCAGAATCAAAATGGAATTTTTAAAACCTAATTCAAGCTTTTCCTGTTCGAAAGTATATCCATACCAGCCCACATTTTCGTAAAGCTCCAAAATTGTAGCTTTTTATTTCAAAATTCATTTTGCGATGTTCTTGCCACACCGGTAATTACCGCTGCTTTTGCAACCTCAGCCGCCACGGTCTGAGCAACACGTTTGTCAAACGGGTCAGGCATTATAAATTCAGACGAAAGTTCCTCGTCAGAAACAAGGCCGGCAATTGCCTTTGCAGCCGCAAACTTCATCTCTTTATTTATCTCTTTTGCACCACAGTCAAGCGCCCCGCGGAACACCCCTGGAAATGCAAGAACATTATTTATTTGATTCGGAAAGTCGGAGCGCCCTGTTCCAACAACAACGGCACCGGCCTCAATTGCATCTTTATACTCTATCTCTGGCACCGGGTTTGCCATTGCGAAAACTATTGGGGCCCTATTCATAGAACGAACCATATCTTTTGT
Source organism: uncultured Oscillospiraceae bacterium (assembly GCA_964576395.1). GTDB lineage: Bacteria > Bacillota > Clostridia > Oscillospirales > Ruminococcaceae > UMGS1668. Next base: position 2,019 of record CAZNVF010000115.1, on the reverse strand, counting down.
AACAATACCCGCCACTGAAACACCCGCAAAGACATCAGCGCCTTTGAGCGCATCTTCAAGGCTACCTTGCTCTTTGTTTGGATTCGTTATCTCCGCCAGTTCTACTTTGTGGCCAAAAAGGCCCTCACGTCCCTTATAAATGATTCCTTTGGAGTCACAAGCCACAATATTTTTTACTCCACAGTCCAAAAGCATTTTTATAATTGCGGTGCCGGCGGCCCCTGGCCCACTTAGAACCAGTTTGATATCCTCCATTTTCTTGTCAACTATCTTGAGAGCGTTAATAAGCGCTGCTGTTACAACTATTGCAGTGCCATGCTGATCATCATGAAAAACAGGTATATCTAGCTCCTTTTGCAGACGTTTTTCAATTTCAAAACACTTAGGCGCTCCTATGTCCTCAAGATTTATCCCACCAAAGGTTGGGGCAATGGCTTTTACTGCAGCCACTATCTCGTCAGGGTCCTGAGTTGAAAGGCAAATAGGGAATGCGTCAACCCCTCCAAAAGCTTTGAACAGAGCGGATTTACCTTCCATTACAGGCATTCCTGCAAGGCCGCCTATGTTTCCAAGGCCAAGTACGGCGGAGCCATCTGTCACAACGGCTACAAGGTGGCTTTTTGAAGTGTATTTATACGCGGCTTCAGAACATTTGGCAATAGCACGGCAGGGCTCGGCCACACCCGGAGTATACGCCACTGCAAGTTCATCTCTGTTGCTAAGAGGCATATCACACTGTATATTAATTTTGCCTTTAAATTTTTCGTGCAACTCTAAAGCTTTTTTGTAATAGTCCATGTTTATTCTCCTTTGTGTAAAATTTCCTTAAAAATTTTAACTTCAAACATTTTAATCCAATATATTTTAAACCTTTTTTCCTATACATTCTACTGCTATTTTTAAAAATTCAAAAATTATTATTTGACTTAGCAATAAAATAAATATAGAATTAAGCTTAATACATAACTTATGAAATTTATAAAGCGAGGCTTGTGTAAAAATGGTTGAAGTTGCCGCCGCAATTATAGAAAAGGAAGGAAAAATCCTTGTTTGCAAGCGCGGACCCGGTGGGTGCTGTGCTTATCTTTGGGAATTTCCTGGAGGAAAACTTGAAGAAGGAGAAACTCCTTTAGAGGCCGTCAAAAGGGAATGTTATGAAGAGCTTAATATAAATATAGTTCCATTGAAAATGTTTATGGAATATCCGTTCCATTACCCTGACAGTGACATATATTTCTATTTCATAAAGGCAGCATTCGGCGAAGGCGAAATCCTTCTAAACGTGCATGAAGATTTAAAGTGGATAACCCCATATGAAATGGAGCCTGAGAAATTTTGCCCCGCTGACAGAGATATCATATCAAAACTAAAAGTAGAATATGTGCCTTAATATACAAAAAGTTTATAAAAGTAGAGGAAAGTCATGATAAATTCTACCCTTTGTTACATTGAAAAGAATGGAAAGTACCTTATGCTCCACCGGGTAAAAAAAGAAAATGACGCCAATAAAGATAAATGGATAGGCATTGGCGGCAAGTTTGAGGAAGGCGAAAGCCCAGAGGATTGTGTTTTAAGAGAAACCAAGGAGGAGACCGGCCTCACTCTCACCTCCTATAAATACTGTGGCATTGTTACTTTTGTTTCCGACCGATACGAAACCGAGTACATGCATCTTTTTACCGCGGACGGCTTTTCCGGTGAACTTATAGACTGCGATGAAGGAATATTAGAATGGATAGACAAAGAAAAGCTTGGCGCAATTCCAAAATGGGAAGGGGACAAAATTTTTCTTCAGCTTCTTGACGAGGGTGGACCTTTCTTTTCACTTAAATTGTGTTACCGCGGCGAGCACCTTGAAGAGGCAGTTTTAAACGGCAAAGCTCTGTTTTGATATTGACAAAATCCATAGAAAAAAGTAAAATATAATAGTTAATGTCTCTATAGTTCAGCAGGATAGAGCGTTCGCCTCCTAAGGTCACGGAAATACAATCGCCTTGACCTCGAAAAGCAAAAGGATTG
>CAZNVF010000114.1:1506-4387 GCA_964576395.1 uncultured Oscillospiraceae bacterium | reverse complement strand
GTCAGTTCTCCTCAATATGTATCGTAGACCGCAGATATTTTCGATACCCGCCTGTCGCAGTAATAGCAGTTGTTTTTGCAGTAATTTGTGAATTCGATCAGTCCCCGTATATAGACCTCATTACCGTAGATACTGCGACGCTTTTGATCGGCAGCCTGATGGAGCGTGGTGTCAAAAGCATCGGTTTCTAATAATACCTTAAATTCACTGTCAGAAAGATCTCGTTCGTTTTGCAGCTTTTTTATTATCTCAGAAATCTTCATAGGCATCTTTATTAAAGCATGTTGATCAATTCCGGCAAAGGCATCTCGAATTTAACGCCGTACCAGTGTTCGGGATCGTTCTGCATATTTTCAATACACAAAACGTAATGCCTTCTATGTGCAGTTTGATTTTACTTGTTTCTTTTTCCATATAACACCTATATTTAATACCGATTAAACCGTGGCTATGTTTCTATTTGTAACTGTCAATATGATAATCCTCCCGGCTAATTACTTTGTTACAGAAGTATCAGTTTGTTTTTATATTTGCGGTCATATTTAGCTTTCAGCTATTCGTGTTTATGCCATTGTAATCCGCTTTTTTTGCGAAACTGTGCCTTTCATTTACGGAATACTTTACATTCCGGCTATACGCTTGGTTCTTTCCTGTAACGAAAGATATTCTTGATAGGATTCGGCGGATTCTACTGCATTGAGAATCGCTGTTTGCGCTGCGTGCGACGCTAAGACAGCCACCGCATCAGGAGAAGTACGAACTTTTCCGCTGCAAAGCGCAAATACCGTATCTCCGTCATACACGGAATGTGCAGGGCAGACGGTTCTTGCAATCGCATTTTGCCCCTGTGCGGCAAGTCTTGTTGCTTGCGCCTTTGTAAGAATTGCATTTGTCATAATGCAACCGATTACCGTATTTCCGCTGAAAAAGTCCTTTTCCGAGAAATAATTGTTTAGAATAAGCTCCTCGCTATTGGCAAATAACAGCCCTTGGTCTTTGCGTGCTCCGGCAATGATTTTGCCATCCTTGACAATATCGCCAACGCAGTTTACAGCAAATACAGCCGCAGCGGTTAACTTTCCACAGCGAAAAGCCGCCGCTCCGATTCCACCTTTCATAGCGTTCTCATTACCGTTAGTTTTTCCGATTGTTGCGCCTGTTCCCGCTCCGTAATTTCCGCTTTGGAAAGGGAATCCTGCAAAAGCGTTTTCTCCCGCCTTTCTGCCCATAACGGCATCCGGACGAATTTTATAACTGCCGCATTTCAGATCGAATAAAATCGCAGAACAAACATTGGGAACAACTGTTACACCCACATCACGTCCTATCCCTTTTTCCTCCAATAGCTGCATCAAACCGCCGACAGCATCCAACCCGAAAGAACTGCCGCCCGATAGAAGTACAGCGTGTACCTCTTTTCGGTTACACAATGGATCCAACGCAGCTGTATCTCTTGTGCAGGGAGATCCGCCTCGTATATCAACTCCGCAGACTGCACCGTTAGGCGCAATGATAGCGGTGCATCCGGTCATTGCAGTCTCATCTTGCGTTTGACCAACAAGGAAATCGGATATTTCGGTTAAAGCTATCTGTTCCATATCATTCACCAAGAGCTTCACGGACTTTTGATATGATCATATCCACATCCGCCAATGCTCCCTTTCCTAAGTCTCCGCAGGCAAGCCTTGCTTCACGAGGTTCTATAAACTGAAAACCCAAATCAGATAATATCTGAATATTTCGCTGCGTGATCGGATTTTCATACATAGCGGTATTCATTGCAGGAGCAATCAAAATCGGTATCTTACGAACAGCCAACAGCACGGTCGTAAGCATATCGTCTGCAATTCCTGCGGCGGCTTTTGCAATGAAATTTGCAGTTGCCGGAGCAACAAGAAACAGGTCGGCTTTTTGTGCCAGTGAAATATGTTCGACCTCAGAAGGAATATAGGGTGCAAACATATCCGTATATACTTTATTCTTCGTTAGTGTTTGTAAGGTGAGTGGGGTTATAAATTCTGTACCGGCCTTTGTCATAACGACATGTACGCTGCAGTCGTTCTTCGATAATATATTTGCAATATCGGCAGTCTTATAAGCTGCAATACTTCCGGTGATCCCTAAAATTATGTTTTTCATGTTGACTCCTTGCCAAGAACCGCCGTAACAATTCCCCTTGCTATATTTTCTTTGCCGGAATAAGGAATGACAAATCTCCCACTGTTGATAAGATATCCTCTATGATCTTGTGCGGATATGGTAGAATAATCATTAGCAAAAACATAGTCACACTCGCTTTTAAGTAAAAGGCGATATCCTGTGTCTATAAGCTTCTCAGCCGAAACTCCCGAAAGCAATTTAAATCCAACGACAGTTGCATTCGGCGCCATTTTGCGAAACATCGGCAAGATCTTAGGCGTTCGTTCAAGCAACAACAGTGGATTATTAAGTTCAGAAGAAATTTTCTGATTATCTTTTCGGATATCCTTTTCAGATACAGAAGCGATAAAGTTATCGGCTTTTGATATGTTTTTTGCAATATTGAAAACATCTTCCACATCATTTACCGATTTTACACGGTAATCACTGACTGCCATTGCATGAATGATAGCGTCTACGGTGTGATTTTGGAATAGATCCCGGATTGCTGATAATAAATCATTTACGGTTTCAATTTCTATTGGAACGACCTTTTCGGATGTTGGTATTACAGCGCCCTTCGCGTGAATGTAATAGATATTTGAAATATTTTTCTCTGCCGAAAAGACATCAGCGATCAAACTGCCGAGCATACCTGTACTTTTGTTTGTAATACTGCGTATGGCATCGATTGGTTCCGATGTTCCGCCGGAAGTAATAAGAACATTTTTTATCATTTATA
>CAZNVF010000114.1:0-1406 GCA_964576395.1 uncultured Oscillospiraceae bacterium | reverse complement strand
ATCTTTCTTGAAACCATCATCGATGTGCCGCTTAAAGCATCCGCATCAATTTAGGCAAAGCCGTCTCGAACTTAACGCCGTACCAGTGCTCAGGATCATCCTGCGTATTTTCAATACACAGAACAGTGTAATCGGCGGCAACTTTTGCAGCCTCAAAAATGGATTTTCCCGTCATCAAAGCGCCGGTAAATGCGGAGGCGTACACATCGCCGGTACCGTGACAGCCTTTGGCGATGCGGCGATGCTCATAATAACTGATTTTTCCGTTTTCGTAAACAACCACTCCTGTTTTTTCCGGAACATATCCAACGCCCGTAAGAACGATCGTGGAACACCCCAGCTTGCCGAGTTCTGCAAGCAGTTCTTTTACATAATCTTCATCGTATACTTCTTTGTATTCTACGCCGGCAAGAAAACATGCTTCGGATATATTCGGAAGCAGTATATCGGCAGATGGGCAAAGGGTCTTCATTGCGTCCACATAAACGCTGTCGAAAATCGGATAGAGCTTGCCGTTATCTGCAAAAGCAGGGTCAACGACTTTCACACAGATATCCCTGCCCATAGTATCTAATATATTTTTGACATATCCGACCTGCTTTGTGCTGCCGAGGTAACCCGTGTAGATACTGTCGAAGCGTATCCCTTCCTTTTGCCAGTGCGCCTGGATCGCGGGCATATCATCTGTCAGATCCCTGAATGTAAATCCGCTGAAACCCGCCGTATGCGTCGATAAAACAGCGGAGGGCAGCACGCATGTTTCCATTCCGCAGGCGGATAAAATGGGAAGTGCAACCGTCAGCGAACACTGTCCCACGCAGGAAATATCCTGTATCGTTAATATTTTTTTGTATTCCATTGTTTTTCTCCTCTTAATCAACCGCATCGACTGTCCGCATTGCAAGAATTGTTTTCGATATTAAATCATCCAACTCCCAGCCGAGCATTGCTGCACCTCGTTCGATGACCTCTCTGGAGCATCCGGCAGCAAAATTTGCATTCTTGTACTTCTTCTTGACCGATTTCAGTTCCAGATCGGATACGCTTTTTGACGGGCGCATCAGAGCCACAGCACCAATAAGACCTGTAAGCTCGTCCACAGCATATAAAACCTTTTCCATCTCATGCTCCGGCTCTATATCTACTGTCAGTGCATACCCATGGCTTGCCGTGGCATGGATGATGCGTTCATCAATACCGCGTTCCCGCATGATTTCCTGTTCCTTAATACAATGTTGTTCTGGGAACTGTTCAAAATCAAGATCGTGGAGCAGTCCAATAATCCCCCAGAATTCTTCCTCTTCGGAGTAGCCAAGCTCCCTTGCAAAATAGCGCATAACGCCCTCCACCGTCAAAGCATGTTTGAGATGGAAGTGGTCTTTGTTAAATTCAGTCAGCAGCGACCA
>CAZNVF010000113.1:4126-4406 GCA_964576395.1 uncultured Oscillospiraceae bacterium | reverse complement strand
TCAATAAATATGAAATATTTATTTTGATTGTTATAAATTTTGGTTGCATATTGATGCTGTTTATTGTATAATGTAATAGAAAAATATATATTTTTGGCAGTTTGAAATTAATTATAATAAAACCGTTGATTTTATATTTTTCAAAATAAAGGAATGGAATTATCAAAAACTGTTTTTATGAGGTGATAAACTTATGATAAGCTATGAATTGTTAGACAGACTGTCAAATAATTGCAAAGAATTGTTAGAAAGAAGAAAAGAAATAGACTTGGCATACGAA
>CAZNVF010000113.1:0-4116 GCA_964576395.1 uncultured Oscillospiraceae bacterium | reverse complement strand
GGATCTTTTTTCCCGCGCGGTATCCTTTATCAAAGAAAATTGCAAAGAATTGTTATTGGAAACAGAAGGTATCGGCAACAATACCAAAGTAAATGAAGCAAGAGACATTATAAAAAAGTCTCTCAGAAAACTGGTTCTTGCTTTGAAAATGAAGGAAAAGTGTATAATCTGCATAACAGGCCTTCAGGGAGTGGGCAAAACAACTCTTATTAAAAATTTTTATAAACTTGATGATGACATTTTTAATATCGCTTTAAACAGGGGTGAAAGGATTCCCATACTGATCAGAGAAGAAAAAGATCGTCATAAAATTGAAATGAAGGGTTATTATCTTTCTAATGAAAAGGACAAGCAAGTTTCAAAGACTTTAACCCGTGGCGAATTTGTAAAAGCATCTGACGGATCCGACGATGCTCTTTTATATCTTGAGCTTATAACTCCTTATACTCATCTTAAAAACAGTTCTTATGCTTTTATGCTTTTGCCCGGCTATGAGACAAAAGATGATTATTGGAGGGGCCTGATTGATTTTTCGGTGGGGTTCTCCGATACAGCCGTATTTGTTTTTGAAGAAGCTAAGCTTGCAGAGGCTGCCAATGAAAAACTGATTAAAAAAATAAAAAAACAATTCGGTGAAAACATTATTTATGTTATTACACATTCAGATGAAAAGGCCGACAATAATGAAGGCGCAAAACAAACCTGTGCAGAGATGCTTGGGATAGACAATGATAATTTGAACAGAATAATTTGCGCGGGGGCTTATGACGAGAGCGAAAAGGAAAAGCAGGAAAAATGGATAAACGAGCTTAAGGACGCCATTGAAAGAAATAAATTTTCTTCTAAAGGTATTCAGGATAAATATATTGAATATATTTATGACATTATCAATGATGAAATAAAGCCGCAGATTGATATAATTGATGAAGCTGTTCACAAGTCGGAACAGGATAAAATTTTTACCGAACTCAAAAACAGCGAACCGCTGAATGCTTTTGACGATGCTTGCGAGCGTACAAGAAAAATATATGATAAGTGTTTATCTGATGAGCTCGGAAGGTTTGCAGATAAGAGCAAGGAAAAATTGGGGAGGCTTTATTCCGATAAGCAATATGCAAAAAAGCGCGGTGTGGGCAGCATTTCCCTTAACAGCATCAAGAAATGCGTTTTCGGAGAAAGCAATAAAGACATAGACAATGCCAGAAAAATTACAGAAGAAGCCCTAAAAACAGATGACGATGACGGAAATACGTTTTTCCAACAGGCTGTTATTGAAGCAAACGCAAGACTTTTAGAAGAACTGAAAAGTGATAATGCAGTAAAACCCCTTTTGCTTGAAGATAAAAATATTTTTGATTCTCAGCCCCCTGCAGTTGATCGCAAAAAATTAGAGGTGTTGGCACATGATACTATGCTTTTGGTGCAAAAGGACGCGCCGATTGCCGGCAAAAAGCTTGAGGCGGAGGGTATCAATGATGTGATGGAGGCTATAGCAGAGCTCACGATATGTCAGCACAGCTTTGATATTGTGGGGGGTCTGCTAAATCAAGGCAAAATCAAATATAACGCGATGCCTGAAATATATAGGCTAAACCTAAACGGCGATGATATAACAAAAAAATTTAAATCTACCGAAAAAACCTTACTCGGCGCTTTAGGTGCAACAGCCATTGATTTTCTGCCTGACGGCTCAATTGACGGCATACCCGCATTGGCTAAAGCATTAAGCCTTCCTATGCCGGCAACAGTAGCGGCTGTGTCGGTTCTTTCCGCGGGAGTTACGGCAGTAATGGTTTGCAGAGATATTAACAGAATTACTATTGCAGAACGTGCAGCGGGAGAAAATGCCATAGATTCAATTTATGAGAGCCTAAAATCAAGCTTGATGAAAGACATTGATTTTTGTATTGAACAAAGAAGGCATACCATCGAAAAGAACCTTATCAGAATAGACGGCCTCAACGATAAAGCCGTGGCTCGTTTTAATGCCGCTATTCGGCTGAACGAGATTAAAAAAGACTTTAAAATTATATATGAGGAGGTTTCAAATAAGTATTATGACATGTCCACTCTCCCTCAATGGTAAGATTGAAGATTTCCTCAATGGTAAGATTGAAAATTTTTGTAATGACTCGGAAATCGGCAGACAGCAGTGGCAAAACAAAACTGTTGAAGCCGTAAAGAGCCGACTGAATATAAAAGACAATGAAGGCTCGTATAAGCTCAATACAGACAGAAGCGAAAAAATTGTTGCTGTATACGGTTCGCCCCAAATAGGAAAAACCACTCTTATATTATATCTCATTGGAATTAATGAAGGCTCTATAGGTGAGGTTTATGATATTTTAAGAGCGGAAATAGCCAGAGGCAATTCGTCAACGTCCACCGCTATTATGTACAGCCAATCCAAAGATGATAATTTTGGAATGCTTTATGATGAAAAGTCTCTGCCTATGTCAAACGAAATAAAATATTTCTCTCAAAGCAAAGACTTTAAGGCTGAATTAAAAAATGTCAGAAAAAAGGTTGAAGAAGGCAAATACGGAGACGGCATATTACATATTTATATACCAAAAAGATATTTTTGTGCAGGTGGAGAATATTCAAATATAAATATTCTCGACCTGCCCGGTATGGGCAGCAGAAACAAAGCCGAAGAAAGGCACACAACCCTGCTTATAAACAGATATGCCAGGGCAGCCACTGTGAATATTATAGTATGTAAGGCAAATTGTATAGAGAGCTTAAAAGATATAAAACTGCCTGTAAAGCTTGATTGGTGGAGCAACCCTTTAAAATATATGATAGTGCTTACGAATTCCTTTGCGCAGGAGAGCATTTGGAATGACATCTACAACAATCATTTTAAAATTGATCGCAAAAACAGACAGACTTCTTTTAAAGACTTAATAGATAAAAAATATAAGAAGCGTGTTGAAAGTGTTTTTAAAGATGAAAGCTGCCCTCTTTCAAAAGAGATGGATATTTATCCCATAGATATAGGTGATTCTTTAAAAAATAAAATTCTTAAAAATAAGCTTCTCAAAGCCGATGATAAAAAAGAGGTTACGGATTTTATAAAAGATGCTTCCGATAAAATATTGGCTTCGATTCAAGAAAGAAAAGGCAACAGTCTCAAAACCGATATTGAGGACTTAAGGCAATACTCTATAACCACCGCTGAACAGTTTATTAAATCCCGTGAGGATGATATAAAACGCATTAAAGAAAGTATCGAAAATAATAAGAGAGAAACAACAAAGTCCGAGGAAAGTTTAAAAGAATTGGAAAAACAATTAAAAAATGGCAAAGATAAGTATGAACGCAGTAAAAAAATAGAAGACATTTATGAATTTAGAGAATTTTCAAAAGCTTATAGAGAATATGCCGTGGAGATACCGAGAAAGTTTTGGCAGATTTTTGGAAATAAAAACTTCAAAGACAAAGATAAGACGGTTTGTGCCAAATGTAGCGCTCGAATGAAGGAGCTTGCCAAAACAAAAATAAAGGCATTGAATGAACGCTATCCTTTATTAAAGCCGTTAAATGATGATGAAGTTTATAAAAGAAATATATTTGCGGCTAATAATAAGCTTTTGGAAATGTATAAAAGCAGGGGGTTTTTCCAAAAACTGAAATCAGAGCAGGCAAAAAGAATAATAGAAGATGCGTTTAAAACCTATGCCGAAAGCGCCGACAGGTTTGTAACAAATAAAATCGAAGAAAATAAAAAAGCTGCTAAGGAGAAGATTATCAGACCCTATGAATTTAAAAAAGTGTATGCTGATAGATTAAAAAAAGAAATAAGTGATTATGAAGCTGATTCTAAAAGATTTAAAGCTGAAAAGAATAGAGCCGAAAAAGATAAGGAAGCCACAGAAAAGTTGAAAAATGACGATGTAGCACTTTTAAACGACTACTTAAAAGAGGCTAAAAAGCAATATGTTGAACAGCAGCGGAATATTTTGAATAAAATGAAGAAGCCGGCTTGTTCAAAGGAAGATATGCTGTGTTATTTTATTTATCTTGGTATTTTGGAAAATGACTATAACAGCATTATTAAGTCACAGGAGGTTGATAATGATGACAAATAAAAATTCAAAGTCCGAAATTCCG
>CAZNVF010000112.1:0-4656 GCA_964576395.1 uncultured Oscillospiraceae bacterium | reverse complement strand
ACGAGCAGAGGGTTTTATGATATAATACTTTTTGAACACTAAAAAATTGATTTTTGTTTAGAAAGTCGGTGGAATTGTGAGCAAAAACATAATTGCAAAAAACATAATAGAAAAATCTAAAGGCATTGCAAAAACAGCAGAGCTTATTGCCGCCGGGCTAAGCAAATCTGATATAAGTAATCTTTTGGGTAACGAATATATTGTGCGTGTGAGGCATGGATATTATTCTCTTGCAGAGGCTAATGAAGCTGTGGAGGAACAGTTGATACAGAAACTGCTACCCGAAGCTATTGTATGTGTTGAATCAGCATTGTTTCATTACGGCTATAGTGATTTTGCTCCCCGAATATGGACTCTTGCCGTTCCTCGCACTATGACAAAAACAAAAATAAATATGGATGCAGTCTCTTATAAACCGTATTATATCCAAAATAAATTGTATGAACTTGGAAAGACATATGCGGATTTTGACGGAGTAAAGCTTCCTATTTATGACCGAGAACGAACAATATGTGATTGCTTCAAATATAGGACAAAGCTTGATAATGAAATTTTCAATAAAGCAGTAAACGCTTATGTTGCCGATGATAACAAAAATCTCTCGAACCTTTCTAAATATGCAAAAGAAATGAAAGTATATAAAAAGGTTATGGATTTGATGGAGGTGCTACTCAATGGCTGATATGGCTGCATCCGTGCTTGCACGGCTGAAAAACAAGGCAAAAGAATCCGGCAGAAGCTATCAGCTATGTTTGCAACTTTTTTGTCAGGAGGAATTTCTGCGTCGCTTGGAAAAATCCGAGTATGCCGAAAACTTTGTTCTTAAAGGTGGCTTGTTTATATATTCTCTCACCGACTTTGACAGCAGAGTAACTTTTGATGTTGACTTTTTGCTTCGCAAAATACCAAACACACCTGAACAATTGAAGGTAATTCTGGAAAAAATCATAGCGGCAGACACCGGAAATGACTTTGTGACATTTGAAATTAAAGATATTGCACCTATTGCTATTGCTAAAAAATATGCAGGTATTGGAGCATCAATAATTGCTCGAATCAAGAATACAAAAACACCGTTCAGTATTGATCTTGGTGTGGGCGATATAATTGTACCAAAGCAAGAAAAACGAAAGATACCAACACAACTTTCCGATTTTGATGCACCTATGGTAAATACATACTCTATCGAGACTACTATTGCAGAGAAAATAGATGCAATTCTCAGCTTAATGGAATTTTCAAGCAGAATGAAAGACTACTATGATATTTACTACCTTGCAAATAAATTTGATTTTGATGGTGCAACACTGACAAAAGCTCTTAAAAAGACGTTTATAAATAGAAATCATAATTTTACCATAGAACAGTTTGAGCAAATGCTTAAGTTCTATTCGGATGATTCCATGCAAAAAAAGTGGAAGGCATTTATTAAAAAAATCAACACAAAAACAGATGATTTTGAAACTGTGTTAAAAACCATAAAATTGTTTTTGACAAAACCATTTGTTGCTGCGATAGAAAAAAACGCACATATCAAGCGGTGGGTTGCAGCCGACACAAAGTGGATATGATTAAGGAGGGCGGATTAAGTGGCAAAAAAAGAAGCTAAAACAGACTTATGGGTTGCACGACAACTTGATGATTGTAAAATAAAGTATGATGCACAAGGTAGTGATGTTAAGGAACTCAGCGAGGCTTTGCAAACTGCTTCAAAGAGAGGCACCGGTAATGTCGGGTACCCAGAATTTGTTTCTGTGGTTAAGGATTTTATTATCGTAATTGAAGATAAGGCTGATTTATCTAAACATGAAAAATTAACAGACACTGGAGTCATTTCAACGGCTCAAAAAGACATTGCCGACTTTGCTGTGAATGGAGCATATTTCTATGCGAAACATATTGTACAGAACAGTTCTTTTAGAAAAGTTTTTGCAATAGGTGTTTCAGGCGATGAAAAGCATCATAAAATTACACCTCTATATGTAGATGATCGTGAAGGTTATAAAAAATTACCAGACATTGAATCGTTCACTTCTTTTTCTACTGATAATATTGAGGAATATTACACTCGATACGTTTTAAATGAAAAGACAGATGTTGAAAAGACAACAGAAGAAATATTGAAAGATGCTGCTGAATTACATGAATATTTACGTACATATGGCTCATTAAAAGATCAAGATAAACCATTAGTGGTTTCTGGTATTTTATTGGCATTGGATGATAAATTTTTTAAAGTAGCCGACTTGTTGGGAGACGAAACAACAACAGATGGACAGTTGATTTATGACGCAATAAAACGTCGCCTTAAAGCATCCAATGTTGGTCCGGATGCAAAAAGAGATAAATTGATGAGTGAATTCTCAATTATAAAAACAAGTGCTCGGTTAAATGAAATAGATAGCAGACTTGAAAAAACCCCACTCAAATTTTATACCGAGTTTTTAAAGAAAAATGTTTTTGATAACATTAAATATCATAGTTCAAGCGAAGATTTCATAGGAAGATTTTACGGTGAATTTATGAGTTATTCCGGTGGTGATGGACAAACATTAGGAATTGTTCTAACTCCACGGCACATTTGTGATCTGTTTTGCGATTTGTTGAACATTCAGGCTAACGATATTGTACTTGACCCCTGCTGTGGGACTGCGGGATTTCTTGTCGCCGCAATGCACCATATGCTTGAAAAAGCAGGTAATGATCAAGCCAAGCGCAAAAACATAAAAAAGAAGCAGCTTCACGGTTTTGAACTCCAAAGCAATATGTTTGCAATTGCTGCTACAAATATGATTCTACGCGATGATGGAAATAGCAATATTAAATGCGAGGATTTTCTTCGTCAAAATCCAGCCGAAGTGCAATTAAAAAGTGCTACTGTGGGTATGATGAATCCTCCGTATTCTCAAGGAACTAAAGCTGATCCTTCGCAGTATGAACTTTCTTTTGTTGAACACCTGTTGGATTCTTTGACCGAAGGTGCAAGGGCGGCTGTTATTGTTCCGCAGTCTTCTATGACTGGGAAAACAAAAGATGAACAAGCTTTTAAAGAAAGTATTATGAAACACCACACTCTTGAGGGTGTTATAACTTGTAATACTGATACTTTCTATGGTGTTGGAACCAATCCTGTTATTGCTATATTTACAGCACATGAATCTCATCCAGAAGATAAAGTTTGTAAATTTATTGACTTTAGAAAAGATGGTTACGAAGTTAGAGCCCATGTCGGACTTGTAGAAGGGGATTCTGCCAAAGACAAGCGGCAACATCTATTGGATGTTTGGAATGGTCGTGCTGAAGCTTCATCAAAATTCTGCGTAGAATCCACAGTAAAAGCTGAAGATGAATGGCTTCATTCATTTTTCTACTTCAACGATGTGATTCCAACTGATGAAGATTTTGAAAAAGCTATCGGAGATTATTTGACTTTCGAATTTTCTATGGTTATGCAAAACAGAGAATATTTATTTGGAGGCAATGACAACCGTGAAAAGGATTGATGAAAAAGTTTGGGATGCGTTCACAGTTGAAAATCTTTTTGATGAAATTAAAGCAACTAAAGGGCAAACGACTGGTCAACTTATCAAGGGTGATGATGTCCCATACATAGCAGCTGCAAAAACGAATAATGGTTTTGCCTCTATGTGTAGTGCAAAGGAGCATCCAGAATGGGTTTCCAACGGAAACACTATTGTTTTTGTTCAATTAGGTGATGGGGCTGCTGGCTTGGCGCATTATATACCTATGGATTTCATCGGTATGAATGGTAAAACATCAAGCGGATATAATGCTGAACTTTCAGAAAATAGTGGTGTTTTTATTGCAAGGTGTCTTAGTGCAAACAAAGCGATTTTTTCACACGGACACAGTTGGACAGGTCGTCGGCTCCTAAGCACTAAGACAATGTTACCCATAAATGATGATGGAAAACCTGATTATGACTATATGTCAGAATACACTCAGCAAAAAAGAGAATCCTTGTTGATAAAGTATCAAGCATACGCTAGAAAAAGAGTAGTTGAGTTGGGTGGAAACGGTGAAATTCCTAAAATGAACCAAAAGAATTGGGATGCCTTCTTAATTTCAGATATTTTGTTGTTCTCCCTGGTAAAAGGCTTGTAGCTGCAGACTCAACATCCGGCGATCGTCCGTTTATTGGTGCGTTAGATAACAGCAACGGTGTTGCTCGTTTTGTAAGCGATACAAATACTTCCTTGGATAAAAATGTGCTTGGTGTTAATTACAATGGAAATGGTATGGTAATTGGCTTTTACCATCCATATGAGTGCATTTTTTCAGACGACGTTAAACGATTCCACTTGAAACACCATGAGGATAATGAGTTTGTCCTATTGTTTATGAAAGTGGCGATCCTACAGCAAAAAAGTAAATTTGGATATCTGTATAAATTTAATGCTGATCGCATGGAAAACACCCGAATTATGCTTCCTGTTACTGATGATGGAGAGCCTGATTATGAGTATATGGAACAGTATGCCAAAAACATGATGGTCAAGAAGTACAAACAATACCTTGCTTTCATTGATGCTAAAGAAAAGAATAATAGAATAGCATCGGATAGGAGAAATCATGAAGATTACTAAATTTGAAATCAATCATTTTAGAGCGTTAGAAAACTTTGTTTTAACAACA
>CAZNVF010000111.1:0-4776 GCA_964576395.1 uncultured Oscillospiraceae bacterium | reverse complement strand
CGTTATCAAGTTCTTCATCATCGGAAACATATGGCTCAATATAGTCACGATAATAGAAATAAGTCACATCAGACTGAAGGTATGGAAGTCCTGAACCACTTGCAAGACGATTGTGAAATACGGAAGATACAAGGTTCATATCCTCTTTAGTTGCAGCTTCGGACTGGACAACAGACGCCATTGTGATAACCTCTTCAAGAGTCATACCTAGCTCCTGCATTCTTTCATAATACTGCGCTGTTATTTTATTGTTAAAGTTATCTATAAACTTGGCCATTACGCTTCTTGGGCTCGTATCCAGATAGAACTCATAGGTGTCTGGGAAAAGATAACCTTCCCACTTATGATAGATATATTCGCTTGTTCCCATCATAGACTCAAACTCATATTCAAACACTTCTGTATCCACGGCAGCCATGAATTCATCATAGTCACATACGCCATTTTCTTCAAGTTTTTGCGCAATTTCAGTTACAGTCATACCCTCATAAAAAGTAAGGGAAATTATCTCTTTTGTAGAATCTTTTTTGCGAAGAAGCTGGAATATCTGATCATAGCCAAGGTTGGAATTGAGCGTATATGTTCCTGCAGCAAACTTTTCTTCCATGTTTTTGACCCTTGCATACACTTCAAATGCAAATGGTTCATCTATTATTCCTTTTTCTTTAAGAATATTTGCAATATCCCCAAGAGCGGCTCCCTCTGGTATAATCACTTCGCGCTCTACGCTCTCTTTGCTAAAGCCTACCAGGTCATTTATGCTTGAAAGTGCAAAAGAAGCAATGAATACAGAAACAGCAAGAACTGCGGACACCCATATAATAGTCACTAGGGAATTATAAAGGGCTTTATGTCCGTTTTTCTTTTTTCCTTTGCTTTGTTTTTTAGGCTCAGCTTCATTTTTAGGCACGTATTCAGGCTTTGTTTTTTGAATTCTATTTTCCTGCTTATATGATGAAAAGAAGTCATCATCGCCATCAGCTTCCGGTGGTGGCGGAGCAAAGGAATCCCTTTCAAAAGGGACCTCGTTTTGCTTTTTGGTATAACTCTCAGGTTCGTTCTTTTCGCTAGTTTTTGAAGCTTTAACATTATCTACAAAAAAATTTGAAAAAACGAATTCATCGTTGTCAGTTATTTCCTCTGCCGGAGAAGTCTCTTCCGGTTCAAGGTCTTTAAAGAAATCCTCAAATTCTTTGTTGCTCATAAATTCCTCCGTTTGCGGCACTTGTTTGGAGTAACCAATAATAAGCCGCTTTCATATTATATAACATACCGGCGCTCACAAAGTAAAGCCCATTTCGGCGGCGCCTGTATCAAATTAATTCGCGAGGTGAAATTTCATGTTCGGAAACAACAATTGCTGCTGGTGGATCATCATTCTTATTCTTCTTTTCTCCTGTTGTGGCAACGGCTTTGGTAACAACTGCGGTTGCGGCAACAATGGTTGCGGCTGCGGTAATGACTGTGGTTGCGGTTGCGGCTGATAAGCTGAATAAGTTCCATAGCATCTGCCCTGCGCCCTGAGGTGCAGGGCATTTCCGTTATTTTTTTAGCGCTTTTACAAGGGCCGTAGCAAAATCCATAGCAAAAAGAGGCCCGCTTGCTGTGACAAGCCTTCCGTCAGTTATGCAGCCGTCTTTTCTATACTTTCCCTCTTTCGTTTCAAAGCCTGGAAAGCAGGTATACTCTTTGTCTGTAAGGGCACCTGTACCCGCAAGAACCACACCGGGCGCTGCACAGATAGCGCCTATTATTTTCCCATTTTCTATTGCTTTTGAAACAGCCGAAATTACTACATCTGACTGTTTAAGGTTGGTAGCGCCAGGCATTCCTCCTGGAAGAATGATTGCATCAAATTCATCAAGGTCAGCCTCCTTCTCGGATATATCAGCTATAACCGTAAGGCCGTGAGCGCTTTTTACCGTTTTTGTTCCAACTCCAACAGTAAAAACTTCTATATTTTCTCTTTTGAGCATATCATATGGAATAACCGCTTCCATATCCTCAAATCCGTTTGCAAGAAAAAGATATACCATTTAAAGTATTCTCCTTTTATTTCATTATTAATTCAGTGCGCGGCTTTCCGCAGGTCATTTTTCCCTCGGAGCATTTTCCTTCAGAAACGCAGCCCGGGCCTGCATTTTTGAAAAGGTTTGGGGCCGCCTCGCGGCACAGTGCAAGCATTTGGTCGGCAACGGAGCGTATTTCCCACTGAGCTCTGTTACAGCAACGAAGGCTAAAAAAGTTGCGAAGGCTTCTTGCGTTCATAGTCACTATCATTTTTGTATCACAGGCGTTGGGAAGAACAAACCTTGCATCCTCTATTGCAACTTTTTCGGCAAGTTTCCAAGCTTCTTCTTCTGATTTTCCCTCTGAAACAAGACGGTCAGCCTCTTTTTTCTGAAGTATCTCAGTAAGTTTTTGATAGCTTTCAGCGCAGTTTTCCATTATTTTATTATATTCGGCAAGAGCCTCTTCATTCCCTGCGATATTCGGGGGAACTATAAAGTCAAAACTTCCCCTGCGAACATATCTTTGGCTCTGCACACTATATGAAGCAATCCTGTGTCTTGTGATCTGGGCAAGGAAAGATCTTGAGACCCCTTCAATCGTAAAAGTGAAGTTAGCGTGCTCAAGTGGACTTTCATGGCCGAGCTTTGCAAGCATTGCAACATATGACGACGCTTTCTCATCAGTCATTCCGTCAAAGAGCACTTCCGCCCCTGAATTGCTGTAGCAAAGCCTTGCGGCTGCAGCAACGGTCTTTTCTGGGTCGGGCGTATGAGATAAAAGTTTTACACTTGGCATTTAACTTTCCTCCGGATCAAAATAATTATTAATTTATTATAATGCAAAACACATGGGTTATCAAGAGAGTAATTATGAATTTAATAATTATAGAAAGGCCCTTAACAAAAAGCGGGGCCATCTTTGGCTCCGCTTTTATAAAACATTCTCAAATTATTTTATTGTTACACTGAAGGCGAGTGTCTCTATATACATTCCATCCTTATCTAGAAACATAATAGAAATTGTAGTTGTTCCCTCAGAAAGAGTTTCA
Organism: uncultured Oscillospiraceae bacterium; assembly: GCA_964576395.1. GTDB lineage: Bacteria > Bacillota > Clostridia > Oscillospirales > Ruminococcaceae > UMGS1668. The sequence continues at coordinate 1,715 of CAZNVF010000111.1, read as the reverse complement.
AGTTCAAATGTTCCGTTCTCGCTTAATTCACGAAGATCAGAATTTACAACACTTACGTTATCATACATAAGAACTGCACTTACAGCATCTCCGCCAAGTTTAATGGGAATAGAGATCTTGTTCCCCACAAGGTATGTTATCGGCATTTCAGAAATGTTCCCATCATAACCATAATCAGCAATGGTAAATTGCCAATCACCTTTGTTTACTGCCCCACTGAAGCCCTTTATATAGTCAATATAAAAACATTCCTCATCCATGACAACATAGTAGCTTTTTCCACTTTCAAAACACTCTTCTTCAGGAAGAAACAAAATTACTTGAGAATAAGCCGGATCCGTGCTTTTGTTTATATAGAGCTTATTCCCGTCGATCCTTACATCATACATTGCCATTAGCCTATCATCAGAAGCATCATAAATGCGGATCTCGCCATTTCCACTTTCAATATTTGGTGTGTTCATAATGATCTGTATTGCGTTAAGGCCAGCAGAAAAGACTTTGCCATCAGCGCTGTTTGGGTATAGAACCATTTCAAAATTATCTTTATCTGTATAATATACCGTTTTATTTTGGGTACAGCCTGTAAAACAAATAACCAAAAGTGCAATTCCAAGAACCACAGCAGTGATTTTTTTCATATTATTAAACATCCTTTCTGAATATCTAATTGTTATTATAATATAACCGTTCAATAATTGCAAACTATTTTTAGTACAAAGTGGAAAAGTTGGCTCTTTATTCACAAATATGAACAAAGAGGCCTGTTTATATAAATTTTTTGAAAAATATTATTTTTAAAGCAACAGCCGTTTTTTGTTGTTTTGTGCGTTTTTTCTTGACATTAAAACATTTTGGGGATAGGATTATAATCAGTAATTAAATTGGAGGATTGTCATGTTTAGCGAGTGGAGTGCAATAGATGTAGTGCACAAAATACTGAAAGTAGCGGTAAATCCTGGGGATTTTTGCATTGATGCCACTGCTGGCAACGGTCACGACACAGTTTTCCTATGTGAACTTGTAGGAAAAAGTGGCAGGGTACTTGCAATGGATATCCAGCAAAGCGCCGTTGACAACACTAAGGAAAAACTTGCTGAACGCGGCTTTTGCAGCATTGCAAAGGTCATTTGCCAAAGCCACAGTGAAATGGACAAGCTTGTGAAGCCCAAAAGCGCCGATTGCGTTGTGTTTAATTTTGGGTGGCTTCCCGGTGGGAACCATGATATTTTTACACGAGCCGAAACTAGCATTCCTGCAATAGAAAAAGCCCTTAAAATTTTAAAGCCCGGCGGTCTTTTAAGCCTTTGCCTTTATTATGGAAAGAATAACGGATACTCTGAGCGCGACGCGATAATAGAATACCTTTCCAGTCTTGACAGCAGGTATTATGCCATCATGAAATGTGACTTCCTGAATCGGAAAAACGATCCGCCCTTTCCTGTTTTTGTTATCAAGGAAAAAGAGTGAACAAAGGTATATATTCTTAACATATGTTTTGTATTTTGGCATATTTGGACAAATATCAACATTATTGGTATTTGAGTTTCTTTAAAAAGGTAAATACATTATAAAAAAACAGGTGCCGTTATCTTTATGGCACCTGTTTTTGTTTTAACTATTTTCCCCCTGTTTTTCTTTACAGATTTTTATATTTTCCATGTATCCGTTTATGGTCTCTCCTTCGGTTATGTGCCAATCATCACGAAGGATCT
>CAZNVF010000110.1:0-4834 GCA_964576395.1 uncultured Oscillospiraceae bacterium | reverse complement strand
AAATTGGCACTAATTATAATATTTCCACAGAAACAAAAGACATTTTTCAAAGTTCCATTTTTGAAATGTCAAAAGTAAAAACATGCTCCAATGCTGGTTGTGTATGTCAATATATTTTATGCCACTTCTCTTTGGTGGATTTTATTATAATATATAGGGTAGGGAATGGGTTGGCTAAAAGTAACCAGTAGGGTCAATGCCAAGACCTGATAATTAAATAACTTATTTCCACACTTTTTGCGAATAAGATGTGTTCTTTATTCATTGTTCCTTGTAAGTTTTCTATAGCTTTCGGCTTCCTCCAATGTCATATGATCCTCAAGCACACCAAGAATAATTTTTCTGTCTCTTGTACTGGCACGGCCAAACGCACTGAGTACTATACTCTCCTCAGTGGTCAGGGTTTTTATCGGGGCAGGAAAGCCAGTTATTCCGGTAAGATAATCAAGCGAAATATCAAGAGCTTCCGCTATTGCTGCAGCTATGTCTGCCTGAGGCCTTCTACTTCCGTTGACATAACGAGAAAGTGTGGCCTCGGTGATTCCTGCTTTTCGAGCAAGCCAAACTTGAGTTATTCCGCGCTGCTTCATTATTTTTTTGACTTTTCGTCCAAAATCTGCAATTTCAGCCATAAAAATTGCCCTCCTCCAAACTAAAAAATACAGTGAGTATTATAATTATAAATCTCAAATTATACGTTTGTCAAGTTTTATTAATTGTTTGGAAACTATGTTGAAAATCAAACTTTAAATAAGCTATTTTGTTACTTGAAAAGAAGAAAAATCTAAGTTATACTATATTAGTATTTGTTATATTTCTTTATAATTAAAGGAGTTTTATGTTTACTATATTAAAAACTGAAGGAAAAGCACGCAGATGCGAATTTGAGACTGTCCATGGAACAGTGCAAACACCGGCGTTTATGAATGTTGCAACTTGTGGTGCTATTAAAGGCGGTGTTGCTGCGGAAGATCTAAAAGATCTTCACTGCCAAGTTGCTCTTTGCAATACATATCATTTGTCTCTTCGTCCTGGAGATTTAGTTGTAAAAGAACTTGGTGGACTTCACAAATTTATGAATTGGGATAGACCTATTCTCACTGACAGCGGCGGCTTTCAGGTATTCAGTCTTTCAAAGCTTCGCAAAATAAAAGAGGAGGGTGTGTATTTTCGTAGCCATCTTGATGGTCATGCTATTTTTATGGGTCCTGAAGAGTCTATGCAGATACAGTCCCACCTTGGAAGCACTATTGCAATGGCATTTGACGAATGCGTAGAAAACCCGGCATCAAAATCATATTCTGCGCAGTCATGCCAGCGTACAGTAAGATGGCTTTATCGCTGTAAAGATGAAATGGAGAGACTTAATTCTCTTACGGATACTATTAATACACATCAGATGCTATTTGGCATAAACCAAGGCTGTACATTTGAAGATTTGAGAATTGAGCAGATGCAGCAGATTGCAGAGCTTAACCTTGACGGATATGCCATTGGAGGACTTGCTGTTGGTGAACCGACCTTTGAGATGTATAGAATTATAGATGCAGTCGAGCCATACATGCCTTTTAATAAACCTCGCTATCTTATGGGTGTTGGAACACCGGTAAATATTCTTGAAGGTGTTTATCGTGGTGTAGATCTTTTTGACTGTGTAATGCCGAGCAGAAATGCCCGTCATGGCACTCTTTTCACTTGGCAGGGAATACGTAACCTTAATAATGAAAAGTATATTTATGATGATAGTCCTGTTGATACAGAATGTAACTGCCCAACCTGCCGTTTTCACAGCAGAGCATATGTAAGGCATCTTCTTCGTGCTAACGAACTTCTTGCTCACCGTCTTACGGTCCAGCATAACCTTTTCTTCTACAACACACTTATGGAAAGGATACGTGAGGCTCTCGATAATGGAACTTTCGAGGAATTTTATCATAAATATGTTCCAATACTTGGAAAAAGGATATAATGGCAATAAAAAAGATAAAATTTAACATGTTAACTCTTGACGGAATAGCTTTTATTTTATAATATATTTATATAATTATTTTTGGAGGTAAAAAAATGTTACAATTTCTTACCGTAGCAGCTGAAACAGCTGAAACCGGCAGTTCTCTTTTGGAAAGTATTATTGGTTTTCTTCCTATTATTGTTGTAGTCATTGTTTTTTATTTTGTGCTCATTCGTCCTCAGCAGAAAAAAGATAAAAAAGACAAAGCGATGAGAGAAAGTCTTGACATCGGCGATGAAATTATTACAGCGGGAGGAATTATTGGGCTTGTTGTGTCAATAAAAGATGACACACTTGTTATCGAAACAGGAAGCGACAGAAGCAAACTCCGTATTGCAAAATGGGCTGTTGCTCAGAATATAAGTGACAAAGAAGAGAAAGAAAAAGCATAAGCTTAAAAGAAATAACTGAATAAAATAGGTCCCTTTTGAATAACATTGTTATGGAATTTTGAAAGGGGCGTTTTTATGTCTGAAATAAATTTTGCCAAATTAGCAAAAAGTTCAGCAATTGGTGCTGGAATAGGAATTATATTTTCATCAATAGTAATGTTTTTAATGGCGGCAATACTTTCTATAGGTAATATACCATTTATTGTAATACCGCCAATGGCAATATTTACCCTTATTTTGGGAGGTTTTTGCGGTGGTTTAGCGGCAGCAAAACTATCTTGTGAAAAAGGGCTTTTGTGCGGTGCGATTTCAGGTGTGATATTTTTTCTCATAGCATGGATTTTTGGAGGTATTCTTAGTATAGGGGATTTTAGCTTAGCGGCGATAATAAAAGCAATTGTTATTATAATTTCAGGCGCTTTTGGCGGAGTTATTGGGGTCAATAAATAAAAAAGTGTTGCAAGTTACATTATAATATGTTATACTTTTTATGTTATATGATGTATTTTCAGGAGGATAATATAATGAAACACATTAAAACCGTCAATACTGCAAATCTTAAAGAATCATGTACAAAAGGCGGCTGCGGCGAGTGCCAGGCTTCATGCCAGTCTGCTTGCAAAACTTCCTGTACTGTCGCTAATCAGGAGTGCGAGAATGAATCCCGCAAATCAGGCAAATAAACGATACAATTTTGTTATTAACTTGCGGACACGCAAAAATTTGTGTGCCCGTTTTTTTTGGAGAAAAGTAAATGATACATACTTTTTATCTTAATGGATATTATATAGCTTTGGATGTGAATTCAGGTGCTGTTCATGTTTTGGATGAGCTCACATACAAAATTTTGAATAAATTTTCTGATAAGCTTGATGAGAACTGCCCCGAGTGGCTTGTAGAAGAGTTTTCGTGTGAAGCCGATGAATGCAATATAAAGGAAATTTATTCTGAACTTTTAAACCTTCAAAATGCTGGCCAACTTTTCAGTGAGGATGACTATGAGCGATTTACATGTATGATGAAAGGTGCACCACCCATAAAATCAATGTGCCTTCATATTTCACATGACTGCAACCTTCGCTGCAAATACTGTTTTGCAGCCACGGGAGATTTTGGAAAGGGACGAAAGCTCATGCCTGTAGAGACCGGAAAGAAAGCAATAGATTTTTTGATTGAACATTCCGGAAATAGGCATAACCTTGAACTTGATTTCTTTGGCGGAGAGCCACTAATGAATTGGAATACGGTAAAAGAGATTATTGCCTATGCGAGAAGCAGAGAAGAAAAATACAATAAGAAATTTCGCTTCACTGTAACGACAAACGGAATGTTGCTTGATGATGAAAGTATTGACTTTATAAATGATGAAATGAGCAATGTTGTTCTTTCTATGGACGGAAGAAAATGTGTAAACGATGAAATGCGGGTAACTGCCGGAGGTAAAGGAAGTTATGACGTGTTTGTTCCAAAATTCCAAAGGCTTGTTAAAAAGCGAAAAGACGGAAAGTATAAAGAATATTATGCTCGCGGAACTTTTACAAACAGAAACCTTGACTTTACTAACGATGTTTATCATATTGCAGATGATCTTGGTTTTGATCAGCTAAGCGTTGAACCAGTAATAGCAGACCCAAGCGAACCCTATGCTCTTACCGAAAAGGATCTTCCTAAAATCTATGAGGAGTACGAAAAACTTGCTATTGAGATGATCCGCCGCAAAAAGGAAGTGGGAAACTGTTTCAATTTCTTCCACTTTATGATAGATCTTGACCAGGGCCCTTGCGCTATAAAACGGCTTCGCGGGTGCGGATGTGGAAATGAGTATGTATCCGTTACACCTGACGGAGATATTTATCCATGCCATCAGTTTGTCGGTCATGATGAATGGAAAATGGGAAACCTTAATGATGAAACGCTTGATTTAAATATGAAAGATAAATTTGCATGCTCAAATATTTATACCAAAGATGGTTGCAAAGACTGTTGGTGCAAATTCTATTGTTCGGGCGGCTGTAATGCAAATAATTTCTCTTTTAATAAGGATATAAATAAACCGGTCAAGCTATCTTGTGATATAGAAAGAAAACGGGTAGAATGTGCAATTATGATAAAGGTTGCCATGGCCGATTAAAAATAAATATAAAAAATTATGGGCCTTGGAATATCCAAAGCCCATTTCTTATATATATGAATAGGGAAGAGAATGATAGGGAAGAGAGGACAAGAATTAAAAATGAGTGAAAAAAGAAATTTTGAAAATATCAGAAAGAATAGATATTTAATTATTAGCTGTGCTGTGCTTATATTTGGAATAGTTTTTGGAACAGCCGTGCTCAAATATTTGCCAAGTGAACTTTGTAAAAGCTTATTTGAAATAACCTCTAAAAAATCTGAAAAATTTTCTATCGGATTTGTAGATAAATTTACTCTT
>CAZNVF010000109.1:0-4860 GCA_964576395.1 uncultured Oscillospiraceae bacterium | reverse complement strand
GGATGAAATTTTCAGCGAATGCCGCTATAAGAATGAATTATATTGGATATTCTTTACTTTCTGTTTTTTCTAAAAAATATGTGTACAAAAAAACGCTTATGCGACTTATGCTCAGTGAGCCACATATTACAGCTGATGAACTTAAAAGTATTTCCGCTCCAACGCTTGTTTTGGTGGGAACAAACGACTTAATTAAAGAAAAAGAATCCCGTTACATACAGAAAACTATCCCTAATTGTGAGATCATTTTTGTACTTGGAAATCACTTTGTAGTTAAAAATAATGTCAAAGATTATATATATGCTGTTGAACATTTTCTAAACAAATGAAAGGAGTAAAATATTATGAAAAAACTTCTCGTAGTAGTAGATTATCAAAATGACTTTGTTAATGGAAGCCTCGGTTTTAAAGAGGCTGAGCTTATCGATGAGCCTATTGCAGCAAAGGTGGAGGCTTATAGGGATGAAGGAGCAGATATAATTTACACAATGGATACCCACGGCCCTGCGTACCTTGAAATGCAGGAAGGAAGAAAGCTTCCCATTATTCATTGCCAAAACGGTACTGATGGTTGGAAGCTTTACGGGAAAACTGGTGAAGCATGCAAAGGAGCAATGACTATTGGCAAGCACACCTTCGGAAGTTTTGATCTTGCAATGGTGGCTCTTAATAAAGGCTATGACCAAATTGAAATATGCGGGGTTGTAACTAACATTTGTGTAATGGCAAACGCTATACTTTTAAAAACTTCCCAACCTGAGGCAGAGATCATTATCGATGCAAAATGTGTTGCCAGTAATAATCCAAAACTTAATGAAGAAGCTCTTGATGTGCTTGAAAGTATGCAGTTCACTGTAATTAATAGATAAATTGTCATGATAAATAAGCAAAAGGCGCTGATGTCAGCGCCTTTTGCTTATTTGTTTATAACTACTTCTGGAATATCCCCGGTAAAAATGATTTCAGCAAGAACTATCTCATCAGAGATTTCTGTTGTTACAGAATAAAAAGGTATCAGTGCAGTTATTTCAATACTATATTTAAGCACAACTCTATATATATTTTGATTTATCCCGCTAGTCAAAAGTTCTCCAGTAATCTCTGACTCTGGAGTCCCTATAAGAGATATTTGTATTGGCACTCCCGGGCCGGAACCTGAAAATATGGCTATACCGGAAAAAACACCTAATGGAATTTCAGTTTTACAGTTGTTTGCTGAAGAAAATGATGAAACCAGATTTTTTGATATATGTTCTTTTACAAAACTGAAGATATAACTGTCCGCTACTATTGACTTTACTGTTCCATCGTCGGAATAATTTACCCGAACTGCATTTTTGATTATTTCTCCACTTGTTTCAAGTTCTGAAAACACTGCTTCATTTATAATTTCTGTTGCTTTTATTGAAGCTTGATATTTTGCAACTGATTTTATAACTGGCCGCGCTGCGGATTCTAACAACGGAACTATCATAACTACAATTATTAAAAAAAATATGTATCTCCATCGAAAACGAGCTTTCATCTTTTGATCTCCAAATAAAGATTTATAACATATCATATTTATTTGTTTACAAAAAAGTGATATAATAAAAAAGAAATTTGTTTTACGGAGGTCAATAAATTGGAACATAATACCGCCGAAAAAAGAATACGGGAACTTAAAGATCTGGTCAGATATCACAGCAGACTATATTATGATCTTGACAGTCCAGAGCTTGATGATTATGAGTACGATTTACTCTATCATGAGCTGCTTGATCTTGAAAACGAGTTTCCTGACTTAAAATCTTCAGATTCCCCGACGCAAAAGGTCGGTGGTTCGGTGTCATTTAAGTTTGCCCCTGTTGCACACAAGGTTCAAATGGGAAGCCTTCAAGATGTTTTCAGTTTTGATGAGCTTTATGATTTTGACATAAGAGTTAGAAGCGTTATTGAAAATCCTGAATATGTTGTGGAGCCTAAAATAGACGGACTGTCTGTCTCGCTAGAGTATAGAAACGGAATATTCGTAAGAGGTTCGACCCGTGGCGATGGTTTCACTGGTGAAGATGTTACTCACAATCTTATGACCATTGCTTCTATACCTAAAAAAATAGACTGTAAAAATGTCTCTTATCTTGAGCTTCGTGGAGAAGTATATATTTCAAAAGAAACATTTAAGAAACTTGTGGACTCCCAGGAACTTTCTGGCGAAAAACCTTTTAAAAACCCAAGAAATGCAGCCGCCGGTTCTCTTCGCCAAAAAGATGCTAAAATAAGCGCAAAACGTGGGCTTGATATCTTTATATTTAATATTCAGCAATGCGAAGGCAGGGAATTTTTAAGCCATAGTGAGACACTTGACTTTGTAAAAAGCCTTGGCTTTCCTGTTTCTGTATCTTATAATAGATATGATAATATATATGACGCAGTGGAAAATATTAAATTTATAGGAGAAAACCGTGATAAATATACTTTTGACATTGATGGTGCCGTAATAAAAGTAAATAACCTTTTAGATAGAGAACTTCTTGGAGCAACAGCAAAATATCCAAAATGGGCCGTGGCTTTCAAATATCCCCCTGAAGAGAAGGAAACCACATTGCTCGATATAGAAGTCCAAGTTGGAAGAACCGGCGCCTTAACACCAACAGCAGTTTTTGAGCCGATTCAGCTTGCAGGAACAAATGTATCAAGAGCGGTTCTTCATAATCAGGATTTTATTGATTCCAAAAATATAAATATAGGTGATAGAATTATAGTCCGGAAAGCTGGGGAAATCATTCCTGAGGTCGTTGGGCTTTCATCTAAGGGGCCAAATAACAGCACTTTTAAGTTACCGGAATTCTGCCCTGCATGTGGAACAAAAGCCGTTAGAGAGGAAGATGAATCGGTCCTACGCTGTCCAAACCCAGACTGCCCTGCGCAGCTGCTTAGAAATCTTATACATTTTGCAAGCCGTGACGCCATGGATATTGACGGAATGGGACCGGCAGTGTTTACACTTCTTGTTGATAAAGGTGCAATAAAATCTGCTCCAGATATCTATTGCATTAAGGCGAAAGATATCTCTTCTGAGGAAAGAATGGGCAAAAAGTCTGCTGCAAATTTAATCTCTGCCATTGAGAAATCCAAAGACGCAGGGCTTTCAAGGTTTGTTTATGCACTTGGAATTAGAAATATCGGCAAAAAAACTGCAGATATTCTTTCACAACATTTTAAAAATATAGATGATCTTATGGCAGCGTCGTTTGAAGATATTTCTTCGATAGAAGGTTTTGGAGAGGTTATGGCAAAGTCACTGATAGATTTTTTTGCACTTCCGCAGTCCAAAAAACTTATTGAAAGGTTTAAAGAATATGGAATAAACATGGAAGCGGAGAGAAAGGTTTCAAGCGATCTTTTTGATGGCCTTACTTTTGTGCTTACTGGAACGCTTCCGAATATGACACGAAACGAAGCTTCCGACCTGATTACAGCAAATGGCGGAAAAGTTTCTTCTTCCGTTTCAAAAAAGACTGATTATGTCCTTGCCGGTGAAGAGGCGGGGAGCAAGCTTATCAAGGCTCAAAGCCTTGGTATAACAGTCATTGATCAATCAGAGTTTTTGAAAATGTTAGAACAATAATTTTTATTATTCAAAAACAAAAAAGGCAGCAAATCCGTTTATCGGACTTACTGCCTTTTTATTTTTATTTTATGGAATATTTGTGGACAGCCTCTCATAGTATTTCACTGTTAGGGGGTGAGCACAATGCGTGACGAAAAAGCAAATTTTGATATCATTCTTACCCATCTCGGACAAACTGTCCGAAGATCCATAGAGCTTGTCATTGGACTTTACATAAAAGAGATAAGGGAAATACGACTTACAGCTGAAAAACCGCTTCAAATAGTTTACAAAGACAATATTCGATTTATCGGCAAAAATGGTAAAGAGTGCTCAGGCTTTTCTGAAAACGATCAATTAACCATTGAAAATATACAGGAATGTTTTGCTGCAATCTGCGAATATTCAGTACATACATACAAAAACGATATCTGTAATGGCTTTATCACCATTGATGGAGGAAACAGGGCTGGAATATGCGGAACTGCGGTTTATAATGACAGTAAAATTATAAATATAAAAGATATCTCAGCCATAAATATACGTATTTCACATGAAGTTTTAGGATCCGCAAATCAAATTATAAAAATTTTAGAAAATAATCTTGGCGGAATTTTAGTTGTAGGTCCTCCTTGTTCTGGAAAGACCACTATTTTAAGAGATATTGCAAGGCAAATTGGAAACGGAAATTTAGGAAAACTATTTCACATAAGTATAGTGGACGAACGTATGGAAATCGCAGGAGTTTACCATGGTATACCAAGCTTCGATATGGGCAAAACAACGACAATAATGAACGGATATATAAAAAGCGATGGGATAATCAGCGCAGTACGTGCTATGGCTCCGGATTTCATAATTTGCGATGAATTTGGTGGGGATGAAGATGTTTCAGCTAGTTTTTATGCTATGAACAGCGGTGTTTTTATGATTGCAAGTATGCATGCTTTTGATGAAACTGAACTTTTACAAAAACAAAGCTTTTTAAAAACAGTAAAGGCAGGAATTTTTAAATGGGTGGTTTTTATGGATAGAAACTGTACAATCAGAAAAATATCACGCGCTCAGGAGTTTTTTAAATGAAGTTTATAGGTATTGTTTTTATATTTCTATCGTTTTCTATATCAGGAATAATGATTGGAGAAGAATATATATCCACATTGAAAAGCATAAAACGTGCTGAAAATTTTTTAAATATCCTACTCACAGGTCTGGAAAACGGAAGATTATCAATAAACGAAATGCTCAATAACGCGTCAACAGCAGGT
>CAZNVF010000108.1:0-4924 GCA_964576395.1 uncultured Oscillospiraceae bacterium | reverse complement strand
ATGTGTCAATGCGCGTGATTTCATAATTCACGCCCCGGAAAGCAATAACATTCGCAGTTGTTATGTCTGTGATGGAACATACAAAATATTTGCTTAAATGAATAGAAGGGCAGGATGAACAGGTTCAATCCGGATGGAAGCAGCGTTAGGCAAAAAATATTTGATAGTTCACAATAATTCGGTACAAGGGGAGAGAAAAATTTATTAATAGAGAGAAAGGCGAAACTCTGAATATAATTGTATTGGATATTTATTCAGAACAGGTGATGCGAGATTTTTCCCTTTAAAAATAGTGGCATTATAATTTGATATTATGTAAGCGAGTAACAAACTCGCCGAGCTGGTCAGCTGAAGAGCCGAACGGTTTTGTTCGGGGTTGCTGTCAGGTAATCAAGAAAATGTCACCCATACTACTTTCTACTGATGATAAACTACAATCTGGAATGTCTGAATGGTTGGGCAGCGCTTTAGGAGGCACAAAGTTTCCCGCTAAAAGCCGGCAGTATAAATTGTGTAGCAACAACTGCCAGAGGAAACAGACGCTTAAAAATAAGCATGGGTTTGATTAAAGGCTAAGCGAAAACAACTAAGACTGTTCAATATGGCGGATATCAGACATGGCGCAACAAAATCAGTAGGTAACCTCCGACCGAACAACTGTAAGGAATGCTTACCGCTTTTTAAGCATTTAAGAAGAAACATTGCAAGGAAAAATGGCGGTAAAAGAGAAACAACCGGCCCGAAGGATTTTATGGACCGGTTTTACATCTTAAAAAAGATCCCACAATCGCAAATAAGTGAAATTCCAAACTTTTATAAAAAACGGCCGTGTAGGCCGTTAAATAATAAATTACAGTGACTTTTGTTATTTTGGTTCAATTTTTAATAAGAACAAAGCAAAACAAAACTACTCCGCCGTTTTCCCCGGACATAGAGAGACCTACTTTTTCGCAGAGTTCGGCAACCTTAATACAGTATCCGCTGACCGAATGACATGCCAGATCGGGGTGTCGGCAGGGCTCGTTGGTGAGAATGCCGCACTTTTTGCAAATATGGCAGCCGCCGGTTGTGAGCACGCGAGCATTTTCAAGTGTGTAGCCAAGCTGATCTTGCATAGCTTTCCAAAGTCTTTGACTTACCCTTTCGTGCTCAATTTGAAGCGGTATGTAGTTTTTTATATCATCGCAAGGATATTCTTTGGTAAAAATGAGTACGTCTTTATAGTTATGGAGCTTTGCTATAAGGGTTTCTGTAGGACCTTGAGCGGGAGGACACATGTACGATTTCCCGTATTTTCCACAAATATTTTTTTCACAGTAACGGCGAAGACTTGGATCGCAAGGAATAAGCCGGCCCTTTGTTTCAGCACATTTTTCAAAACCGACGGTTTTGGCAAGGTTTTTTATATCTTCATACATAAGGTTCACACCCTTTCATCCCCTTTTAATATATAGCTGAAAAACGGAAAAGTCAAGAGAATAATTGTGAAACGCCATTAATGTAGTAAAATAGGCGGGTAGGTGTGAGTTAATGCGCCCCCGCTTTGTAAGTATACAAAGCGAGGGCGCATTATATATAAAATACATTTACTGAAAGAAGGCTCATCGCCCATGGCGAATAAACATTATTACGGAAGAAACAATGGGCACCGCAAGAGTAGCCACCAAAACCGTCAGCATTTCCGTTTGGCCAAGGGCCACTGTTTTAAAGACAGGATGCAAAGAGGGAACGTAGACGGTTATAAGAATTATTGCGACGGAAGAGAGCCCGGCAAGTATCAGCTTTACGTTATTTAGAATATTTATTGTGCAGAGTGAACGATCTTCACTCTTACATTCAAAGACGTGTACGAGTTGAGTAAAAACAAGTGTAACAAAAGCGGCGGTACGGGCACTTTCAAGGCTGTCAGTAAAGCCGAGTACGGTGGTGAAGGCCATGAGCACTGAAAGACCTAAAAGAAGGCCGCGGGTTACTATTGTGAAAGCAAGGCCACCCGAAAAAACGGATTCATTGCGTTTTCTCGGCTTTAAAAACATCACATCGTCCTGTGGAGGATCAAAACTCAGGGCGATAGCGGGAATGCCGTCGGTCACCAGGTTGACCATAAGTATCTGAATGGGAAGAAGAATTACGGGCATACCCATAAGCATTCCGAAAAACATGGTGACCACTTCGCCTATGTTGCAGGCCAGCAGATAACGTATGAATTTACGAATGTTTTGATAGATTATACGCCCTTCCTCAACGGCGGAAACAAGAGTGGAAAAGTCATCGTCAAGAAGGACTATCCCGCTGGCTTCGCGGGTGACATCTGTACCGTTTTTGCCCATAGAAACACCAATATCGGCCTCTTTTACGGCCGGGGCGTCGTTAACGCCATCTCCGGTCATGGCTACAATATGACCATTCTTTTTTAAAACACGAACAATTTTTAGTTTGTGAGCGGGGGTGACCCTGGCAAAAACAGAGGAATGCTCAACGATAGCGGCAAACTCTTTTTCAGAAAGTCTATCCAGTTCTTTACCGGTGCGTATTTCACTGGGATTGGATGCAATTCCAAGTTGTTTTGCTATGGCAAAGGCGGTTTCCGGGTGGTCGCCGGTTATCATAACAGTACGTATGCCGGCACGCCTGCATTTGAGCACGGATTCCTTTGCACCAGCCCTTGGCGGGTCGATCATTCCGCAAAATCCCAGAAAAGTAAGGCCATCTTCTGTGATCTTTCCATTTGGGCACTCTTTATAAGCAAGGGCGAGGACCCTTAGGGCAGAACTTGCCATGGACGAAAGCTGGCGTTTATAGTTTAAAAGATCGGTTTGGGCAATGGGACGGACCACGCCGTCGCAAAAACAGCTTTTACAAAGAGGAATAAGCACATCGGGAGCCCCCTTTGTAAATGTGTAGAACTTGCCGTCAGGGGCAGCGGCAGAAACGGACATAAGTTTTCGCGAAGAATCAAAGGGCATTTCGCCTGTGCGCCTAAGATTGAGTGAATTTATCTGCGAAAGAGCGCCACAGTCGGAGACCATTTTTAGAAGCGCGGCTTCAGTGGGCTCACCGGAAACGCTATGAGCATTAATTTCTGCATTGTTGCAAAGAATTGCGGCGGTAAAGAGATTTTTGAGTGCTCGATATTCGCCGCCAAAACTTTTAGAGGAGATGGTTTGCCCGTCGGGCAAATATATTTCAGTAACTTTCATGCGGTTTTCAGTTAGGGTACCGGTTTTATCGGAACATATAACGTCAGCACAACCAAGGGTTTCTACGGAGTGGAGGCGTCGAACAAGCGCATTCCGTTTAAGCATACGGGAGACCGCAAGACCAAGAGAAATGGTTATAACGGCTGTCAGACCCTCTGGAATGGCGGCCACAGAAAGGGATATTCCGGTGAGAAGCATATCAAATGCGGGCTCGCCACGCAAAATGCCGGTTATTGTAACTATAATGCAGATCAAAATACAACCCGCAGCAATATATTTGCTCAGTGTTCCAAGCTTTTTTTGCAAGGGAGTAGGTTCGGCTTTTGTTCCACTCAAAAGTCGGGCTATTTTACCCATTTGAGTGGCCATTCCGGTTTGGGTCACAAGAAATTCGCCGTGTCCAGTGGTTATGACAGTACCCATATAAACAAAATCATTCCTTAAAGAACTTAAATCTCCGCTTCCGTGAAAAACAGTTTTCTGTACAGGAAGTGATTCGCCGGTAAGAAGTGATTCATCAGCCCCAAGATCGGTGGAGCTGAGTACAGAACCATCAGCCGGCACCCTACATCCGGCAGAAAGCAGCACTACGTCTCCTGGAACAAGGGTAGAAGCGGGAACTTCCGATTTTACTCCATCACGAATGACAACGGCCTTCGGCGCGGACATAGCTTTAAGGTTTTCAAGAGTGCGCTCGGTACGATATTCCTGAGCAAAACCGAGCACGGCGTTTAAAAATACTATGGCCATAATGGTTATAGCGTCGATATATTCCCCAAGCAGCAGAGAAATAACCGCGCCGCAGAGGAGGATCAATGTAAGAAGATCTTTAAACTGAGAGGCAAAAAGAGAGGCTGCACTTTGTCGGCTTTCATCATCTAAAACATTTTCTCCGTGTTTTTCAAGAAGGCGCGCCGCTTCCGCGCTTGTTAGGCCTTTTTGCATTATAACAACTCCTTTTTGGGAAAAGTCCGTTTCAGAGTTATTTATGCAAAATGGCTGGGAAATATGCGAGAGCGCAAAACGCAAAAAAATTTAAAACACGCAACTAAATATGAAAAGGATGTTTTTATGAACAAAGGATAAAAGGGAGGTTTCATATTGAGGATTAAAAAATGTCTGAACTTTACTGGCAAAGGACAAAGAGACATAGGCAAAGCAAAATACAACGCCGATTTGGAAGAGGATATGCAAAGGCAGCGATCTTTTCAGAAATAAGTGAGATAACCACTACAGAGCTGGATAGGGAACGAATTTCTTACCCGGCTTTGCCCTTGCGAATGAAAGACGCGCTTGACCCAGCGAATACTTCCAAACCCATCGGTTTCTTGACATCAAGGCCCATTGCAAAATATATGTGGCTTATACCAAATATCAAAACGTACAGTTTCCTCTTGCTTTTCGGTGTCCTTTCGATATGGAAGAAGCCGTAATGCGCTGCAAAAGATATTCTAAATCGATGAAAAAGCTAAAACCTTTTCAACTTGAATTTTGTGGATAAAACTAGGAACTCCTTTTATCATACAATATTACGAGACCGGATATAACAATACGAAAAACCTTTATTACCACTCAGAAGGCGAAATGGTTCTGCAAACCTATTTAAAAGGCTCTTGTAAAACCCCATTTGAGGCAAATACTACATTAAAAGTGTCAAGATTTCATCGGCATTCCTAAATGTTTCAATAGAGTGTTCATTCATTTTAATGGCATTACGGGATTTC
>CAZNVF010000107.1:0-4931 GCA_964576395.1 uncultured Oscillospiraceae bacterium | reverse complement strand
TTTTCAAGGTCGCCCTTCTTGTATTGGTATGCTGTGTATTCCACTGGGAACTCACACCATTCCACATAATCTGGGTTATTGTAAAGTACCTCAGCCTGAGTTGCCGAATAGAGAGTTCCTCGGAAGTCTTCTATTGTGTGTTTTGTATAATCCGAGTAGTTATAATAGGAAAGCCCGGCAGATTCCATAAATGCGGTGTAGCCATAATATGCGCCAAGACCCGTCCAGTGGTGGTCAGTATTAAAATAGATATACTCGCTTGAGTGCTCTTTAAGAACGCTGTAAGCGTCAACAGCGGTAATTCCACTTTCAAGCTGAGAATATATATCATCTATACTGTCCTTTTGAGAGTTAGAAATGCTTGCAAACCTTGAAGGAAGAGCAAATTCCGCATGCTTCGGTACGACCATACTGTAAACATTTACGCTAGCAGGAAGCGCCTCACGGTATTTATTGACCACAGAAGCATAATAGGCCGCCTGTTTTGCGCTTCCGCCAAAAAGTTCAAAACCCATTTTTTTATAAATATATATTCCAGCAATACTCTCACCCACTTCTCCGTCATCCTCCACCTCGTCGGGAACAGAAGACGACGATTCCGAACTTTCTTCACTGCTCTGGCTTTCGCTATAATCCTCTTTAGAAACATCCGGCACATCCGGCTCCGATGAAGTTTCATTGCTCAGTATATCATTAGGCTCATCATTATCTGCTACGGGGGCTGGGCCATAAAGGGCTCCGCTTACATGAAGGCCCCTTATATCTTCAACCATAGATTTAAACCGCACAAATCCCTCACGGAAAGCAAAGGTATCAGAAAAAGAAAGCTCGACCCCCGCGGTATATTTACCCGCAAAAAAGCTTTCAACGCTGAATTCTGGCATCTGCTCAAGGTCTCTGCGTTCATATTCGGAATAAGTTGGCTGTGGAAGCACCCAACAAAGTATGCCAAGTACAACAATTATTGCAAAACACAGCACAATGCTGGTCAGCATAGCGGCCTTGTTTTCATTGGTTCCATGGCTTTCGCCATATACTCTTTTATCGATGTTCACTTCTTCACTCCCCCCTTTAAAAATTATAATAAAGGAAAGGATCATAGCTTGAGCCCACAAGCAGAGCCGTGTTTACAAGAAGCATAATCACGTTTGCAGGGATTTGTGCTATCTGCATTGGCCTTTGAAGCCTTGGGTGTCCCTCTATAAATTTCTTTGCCGCTGGTACTATTGGCATGCAGAAAGCAATTGCCACAATCAACCAGAATACGTTGTTTTCAAGTATGAGCTCAAGAGAAATATCCCAGAAGCCAGTCCCGGCTACGCCAAACATCACCTTGAAGCAGTCAAGCATCTTTCCAAAGTCATTGAAATAGAACATAACCCAACCAATAACAACTGCAAACAAAAGATAAATGTTGGAAATAACCGGCACTTTTTTGAGCACCTTGAGCAGAAACAGCTTTTCTATTATAATGAGCGCGCCAAACCAAAGGCCCCAGAAAATGAAATTCCAGCTTGCTCCATGCCAAAAACCGGTCAGAAACCAAACTATTACAAGGTTAAGGTACTGGTGCTTTCTGTTTCCACCAAGGGGGATATATATATAGTCCCGGAAGAACTGGCCAAGGGACATATGCCACCGGCGCCAAAACTCCGTTGCAGAACGGGAAATGTATGGGTAATTAAAGTTTTCAAGGAAGTGGAAGCCAAATATTCTTCCAAGGCCTATGGCCATATCGGAATAACCTGAAAAGTCATAATAAATCTGAATAGCATACATAATGATTCCAAACCAAACCACAGCTGTAGCACTTTTTGTAAGGTCTCCGGAAAGGTAGTCCTCAGCAAATCTGCCTGCAACATTGGCTATAAAAACCTTTTTGGTAAGACCAACCAAAAAGCGTGCTGTTCCAGAATATACATCTGAAATGGTTTCCTGCCGATCATTGACTTCCCGAGCAACGTCTATATACCTTACAATAGGTCCGGCAACCAACTGAGTGTAGAGCGAAACATACATAAGAAACTTCATATAGTTATGCTGCGGTTCCACATTTCCATGATAAACATCAATAGTATAGCTGAGAGTTTGGAAGGTGTAGAAACTGATACCTATTGGAAGCGAAAATGACGGTACTGGAAGCGAAAGTCCTGTCAAAAGGTTGATATTTTCAACAAAAAATCCGCTATATTTAAAAATTCCAAGAAGGCCCAAATTCAAAACAAGGGATGACATGAGTGCAAGCTTTGCACCGAATTTTCCCCTGTTTTTTTCGATTATAAGCCCATGAAAATAGTCTACAGTTGCGCTAAAAATAAGAAGCGTCACCCAAATTGGCTCGCCCCAAGCATAAAATACAAGTGAGAAAAAAATTAGCACTGCGTTCCTAAAAGCCCTGTTTTTTGTAGCAAAATACAGAATAATGTTGATAGGCAAAAACGCATAGATAAAGAAAAGATTTGAGAATACCATTTGTTGTTTTCCGTCCTATTTGTTTTTATTTTGATTTTTAATATAGTGTCGAAAAAATAAGGTTTTGGTGCAAATTTAACCAAAACATGATATTTTAATAAAAATATAATACCTTATTTTTATATCTATTTCAATACAAAAACAAAAATATCAAAACCAGAGTGCTGTTCTTTCTCCCATTGTTTTATTTGAGCCTAAAAAGGAGCCGTCCAAGTCCTTTTAAAGAAAACGGTATAAGTGGCCAAAAATACCCTTTCTTTCCTTCAATTTTTGTAGCAAGAATGAGATAAACCGTAATGGCAAGGCCCGCTACAAATCCCATGATCCCAAAAGCGGCCGTTAAGACAAGCATAAGCATACGCATAAATTTTATTGCGTACCCAAGTTCATAACCTGGCTGACTGTAGTTTGCCATAGCTACAAACGCCATATATAAAAGGGTTTCTGAGCAAAACCAACCGGACTGTACTGCAAAATCGCTGACTATTATTCCAGCAATTATTGAAAAAGTTGAGGATAGCATTCCCGGTGTATTTAGCGAAGACAGTTTCAGTCCATCTATTATAAATTCAAGCAGCAAAAGCTGTAGCACTATTGGAACATTTGGTTCTTCTGTAATAAGAATAAATTTTAGGCATTCCGGAACGTATTCGGGGTAGCGAAGCGCAAGCATCCATACCGGAGTTACAAAAAGCGTAACTATCATGGTAAGAAGTCTTGTTATGCGAAGATATGCGCCAGTAAGCGGAGGAAAATAGTAGTCGTTGGCATCTTCTGCAATGTCAAAGATTGTAGCCGGCATTATCATAGCAGTCGGGGTATTATCAATAAGGATTATCAGATCTCCTTCTAATATCTGTGCAGCTGCAACGTCTGGCCTTTCAGAAAATTTATATTTTGGAAAAGGGTTCCATCGCATTTTTCCGTTGATAACGTTGGCCATGTCCTCCTGGCTCATGGACATAGCGTCAAGCTGAGAATTTTGTATTTTGTTTTTTGCGTCCTCAAGTACCTTTTTATCCACCCTGTCATTTAGGTAGCAGAGCGCAATATCTGTTTTTGAAACTTTTCCTATGGATTGATATTCAATACTCAAATTCCTGTCACGTATTCTTCTACGGATGAGCGCGGCGTTTTTTGTTAAAGTTTCAGTAAAACCATCACGGGAACCTCGCATCACTTTGTCGCGATCCGGTTCTCCACTCTCCCGCTGAGGGTATGCACGGAGTTCCATAATAAAGGCTTTGGAAAAGCCTTCGACCATGAGCACCGTTTTTCCGCTGAGCACTGCAGTTACGATATTATTGCAGTCTGCTTCGGTGCTCAAACTGCTGTAAGGAATGTGCCCGCGCTTAAATACTTCCTCGTCCTGAACATCTTTGGGGGTAAGGCCTTCAAAAGACTCCATTATTTTTTCAAGGAGATCCTCTTTTACAAAGCCGTCTATCATATAAAGCAGAGCTTTTTTCCCGCCAAAAACGATCTCTCTTTTAAGAATATCGAAATTACGGTCTTTACATAAAACACCGTCAAAATAAAACCTGTTTTTTTCAACATCTGTACTTATATTCATAAAATAAAACGCCGCCTTTCCCGGATATTTTTCCAAAAAAAGTGGCAATTATTACTCATAAATTAAAAACGGATCGTTACGCATTCCATATGCCTGACTGATAAAATTTAAACCCATATTCAATTTTCAAAGTGTTTTGAATTTTCCCGAAACATCATTTTTTAGAAGGCTGCCAAGAACACTCTCGAGCATTACGCCATAACGCGGGTCAGATCCATAGCTGAAAGTCGTCTTTACACAGAGTTCTGCAAAGGACGTAGCCTTACTCATCGCTATGGGAAGACTTGCCCCCCCGAGCATAGCTCCAACAAGCACCGAGGCATAAATATCCCCGCAACCCGGGTAACTTACAGGAACATATTCACATGGTGCATACCAGAAAGATCCGTTCTCCCCATTGTAACCTATGTTGGCAAGTTCTCCGCATGAAAGCTCCACACCGGTAATAACAACCTGTTTTGGACCAAGCCTGCTAAGGCGAAGAAGCATGCTTCTTGCCTCAGAACGGTCAAGGGACGACGCTACATATCCTTCGCCCAAAAGCATTGCTGCTTCGGTTTTGTTTGGAGTTATAAGGTCGGCCACAGCAACAAGCTCTTTCATTCTTTTTTGCAATTTTTCGCCGCAGGTCTTATATGCTTTTCCACCGTCTCCCATCACAGGGTCGACCACTTTCAGCGCATCAGGATATGCCTTAAAAAATTCAAGGCAACTTCCTACCTGTTCCTCGCTTCCAAGAAAGCCGGAATATATAGCCTCAAAATTTATCGCAAGTTTTTTATAATGTTCAAGGGTGGGGGTTATATAGTCTGTAAGGTCACGGAATACAACATCCCCAAGGCCGCCGGTATGGGTAGAAAGCACCGCAGTGGGCACCGGGCAGACC
>CAZNVF010000106.1:0-4977 GCA_964576395.1 uncultured Oscillospiraceae bacterium | reverse complement strand
AGACCGCCCAAACCAAAATGCTTGTTGAAATCATGGAAAATGAGTACAAAAATGGTAACTATGTTGTTGCAGGTGGCGATTTTAACCAAACCTTTGACGACGCGCTTTCTGTCTACCCGGTACAAGATGAGGGTTACTGGATGCCTGGTGTTCTCGAGAGTGGCTCTCTTCCCAAAGACTGGCAATTTGTTTATGACCTTTCCTACCCGACCTGCCGCTCTCTCGACAGACCCCTTGATAGTGACGATGAAAATTTTCAATATTATTTTATTGACGGATTTATACTTTCACCCAATGTAGAGTTACTCTCTGTAGAAACACTTAACGAAGGCTTTATTTATTCCGACCACAACCCTGTGACCATTGATGTTAAACTTAAATAGCAAAAGCGGCGGAATATGATCCACCGCTTTTATTCAATTATTTATTTTGTATTAACGCAAGTCTTTCTTCTATTTGCTTAAGCGCGTTAACCCCATAATATTCATAGAATGTTTCCATTCCTTCATCCTTATCGTTATGGTCACATTTTAAAGCTTCTACCACACGCTTTGCGGTTACAAGTTGGTTTACCGCAATATCATTTTCTCCCAGCTCCTCATAATAACTTGCAAGCACAAAAAACATATCTATAAGAATTTCCGCTGAAAGCTCTTTTTGGCTCTGGGCAGGAATAAGCATATCCTTACCTTTTAGCAGTTTCGCCTGAAGCTGAAGTTTTGTAAAATAAATTTCTGGTATCTGTTCAAGAGTCTCTTTTACAAGGGTATATTCGCCTTTTGCCGAGTATGTCTCTGCAAGAATACAGCACGCTTCATACCTGACCGCATCATCCTTTGTGCTTTCTATCAGAGATTTACAAATATTTATAACTTCATCACTGCGTTCCGGTGCACGCATTGTATAAAGCAGGTTATTTAGTATTACATCATTTCCCGGGAACCTTTTCAGCCCTTCACGAAGCATTTGCTCCGACTTTGCTGGGTCTGAACTTCTGTATTGCGCTGCCTCACAACAGAGCTCCGCTACCTTGTTTTCTATTTCGAGAAGATTAAAATCAAAAAGTTCATCAGTAGAAACACCGAAAAATGAGGCTATAGCCGGAACGGTCGCAACATCCGGCATTGTAGAGCCTTTTTCCCATTTACTGACTGCCTGAAAAGTGACGCCGAGATACTGGGCCAATACCTCTTGAGAAATATTTTTTTGTTTTCGAAGAAATTTTATTTTTTCGCCAATTTTGACGTTCATGCCACTATCTCCGTTTTATTTACTTGACTTTTTCTCTTATTTTATTACAGTAAGCAAATTTTTACAATAACTCATATTTTGAGAATTATTCTACCTTTGGTTGAAATTTATGAAATCTTTATTTAAAACAGAAATACAGAAACACTTTCTGCATTCTTCTGCGTTCAATATAATAGCTTCTTTTTCAACATATGTTTTGTGTTTTATAATTTCATTTTCTTTGTAAAATGTTGTATTTTCTTTTAACTTAAATTCAATATTCATTTTTATGGTCCTCACTCAAAATTATTTTAAGGACCAGCGCTGATCATGTCTATATTATATCAACAGTTTTAAATCGAAAACAATAAATTAATGGTTGAAATACCTGCTACTTTCAGTTGAATCGAAGTAAATGCCCACAAACCCTTTGACATTTTAAAATTTCTGTTTACCTTCCGGCAAAGTCTTTATCAACTTCAATTACGGCAAAAAGGTTCTCATCACTTTTATGAATGGCCTTTGCTATTATTTTCTTTACCTCTTCGTCTGTAAGCTTATATCCATAAGGCACAACTATATCGAAAATAACATTGGTATGAGTCGGACCGCTGACCATTCTGAAATCGTGAAAACTTATTATTGGATCAAAATTTTCAATAACAGCCTTCACACGGTTCTTTACTTTTGCTGTAAACTCATCATGTATATCCACCGGATCCATATGTATTGTGGCAAGACATCCCATTTCATGAAGTATATCATGTTCGATATTGTCTATTGTATCGTGTATTTTTACCATATCGCTGTCGGAAGGCACTTCAGCATGGAGGGATACAAATGATCTGCCGGGACCATAGTTATGAACCATCATATCATGAATACCAATTATTTCATCGTGGGACATAACTATGTCACCAATTTTGTTTATAAACTCCTGTTCTGGCGGTGTACCCAGAAGTGAGTCAATGGTTTCTTTTGCGCTTTGGCCACCCGTAAACAGAATAAATACTGCTACTGCAAGGCCCATCCAGCCGTCTACTACTGCATTGGTAAAATAAGCTATAATTGCAGAAAAAAACACTGCTGTTGTTGAAACAGCATCTGAAATACTGTCTATTGCGGTTGCCTTCATTGTTGAAGAATCTATTTTTTTGCCCGTATTACGGTTATAAATAAACATATATAGCTTTACTAAAATAGATATTCCAAGAATGCCAAAAGTGAGGGCTGAATATTCCACCTGTTCGGGACTTATTATTTTCTCTATTGAGCTTTTTCCAAGCTCAAAACCCATTATTATAATGATAATCGAAATTATAAAGCTTGCAATATATTCAAAACGGCCATGCCCAAAGGGATGGTGCGGGTCCGGTTTTTGTGAGGCAAGGCGGAAACCAATAAGGCTTATAACGGAAGAACCCGCATCGGATAAATTGTTGAAAGCATCAGCCGTTACAGCCATAGAACCGCTCAGTGTTCCGGCAAAAATTTTCCCTGCGAAAAGGCAGACGTTTAAAAAAATTCCCACAGCACCGCACAGATAGCCGTATGCTGAACGCACCTTTTGATTTGAAAAATCTTCCCCATTTTTTATAAATATTTTTGCCAAAAATTTAATCATTAGGAACTCCCCCATAATGCGCAAAGCTTAAATCATTACTACAAATAAAAAGCCGCCCATCTGGCGGCAAAGAAATTTTCTTTTTTACCGGTGGTACCCTCTGTTATAGTCTGCTTCCACAGAGGCACAGCGTTCCTGATATTCATACCGCTCCATCATTCCGCATTCATATAAGCTTTTAAGCTGGTCAAGACGGCGTTGGCGCTCACTTGCAGCATCAGTTGTAATATGTATTGCATCCACCTCTCTGTGATAATCCCTTGGTTTACCGCTATCCGTTTTTTTTGAAACAGTCTTGCTTCCATCCATTTCAGATTTAATCTTTGCAATTACCGGAACTAATACAAAACAAACTATCATAATTAAAATCACGGGAAGAAAAAATATATCAGGCACAAATGCCACCCCCTGCTAATGCCATTTATTTTTATTTATTATATCAATTTTTTTACCGCCTTACAAGTACCCAAAATGAATTTGATTTCAAACGCCATACATTTTACTTTTTCACAAAACTTTTTTGAAAAAGCTTTTTTGTGGAGAAGCTTTGTGATAAAATAATATCAGCATAAAAAATATGACAGCTATTTTTTCAGAAACAATATGAGAAAGAGCCATTTTACTTTGGACTGCGTTAGGTTAATAGAACTTTTGAGAGGCAAAAAATGAACTATAAATCTTTTCTTATCGACGCCGGAAAAAGAATGCTTCATTCCGGGCTTACTGTTGAAACTTGGGGAAATATTAGCGTTAGGGACTCTGAAACGGGGTACATATATCTCACCCCTTCCGGAATGCCGTATGACTCCCTTGTGGAGGACGACATAGTTGTGATGGATGTTGAGGGCAACCGAATTGATGGTGAAAGGAAACCCACTATTGAATATGCTATGCATATAGGAATTATGAAAAAACGTCCGGATATTGGCGCTATTATACATACACATCCTATCTATTCCCAAGTATTCGCTCTTCTTCATGAACCCATTCCTCCGGTTATCGATGAGGCCGCCCAAACCCTTGGCGGAGCGGTGAATGTAACAGAATACGCTTTTCCTGGGACACTGGAAATGGCTCAAAACGCAATCAAAACCCTTGGGGAAGGCGCTGCCTGTCTTCTTGCAAACCATGGCGCAGTTTGTGCCGGAAAAGATATGAACAGTGCTTTCCGCATATGTACAGTTCTTGAAATGACAGCACAGATTTATTATATGGCTCGCTGTATAGGAAATCCCAAACCTATTGAGAAAGAAAAAATAGAATATATGAAAGAATTTGTTGCAAAAAGTTATGGCCAGGGGAAATAATATCCCTTACATTTTTCCCTATCACTTTACTATATTTTATCTTCATAAATTTATAAAAAAATTACTTGTAAATTGCTTTTACACGTGATATAATGTTTTAGTCACAGCGGTTTTCCGCAAAAATTGGGGGCGTAGCTCACCTGGGAGAGCGCAACATTCGCATTGTCGAGGTAACCGGTTCAAGTCCGGCCGTCTCCACCATACAAAAAGTCCTGAAACCATGCGGTTTCAGGGCTTTTTCTTTTTGTGCAGAAAATTTGGATTTTTGAGGCTTTCTAACACCCACCAAAACCGGCAACCTTTCTGGAAATTGCTTCGCCAACGACCTTTTTCGTGTGTTGTCAAGATGTCCATATATATTCATCGTGGTTCTTACGTCAGAATGTCCGAGTCATTCCTGAATATCTTTCGGATCGAATCCGTCGTTTACAAGCATGCTGGCATAGCTGTGTCGAAGTCCATGAAAAGTTATGCGCAAGCCCGTTTCTTCTTACGATTTTTGTAAAGTGCTGTGAAACATAATCAGAGCTGAATCGGTGCTCGTCCGGCCATTTGAAAACATAATCATTTTTAACATAATCGTTTCCGAAAAATCGTTCATTTGATTCTTTCTCGGCTTTTTCTTCTAAAAATCTCTTTTGCCTGCGGTAAAAGCGGATATGTCCTGTAACTTGAAAGAGTTAAGGTGATTCTTAGGGTTGAAATATTTTCCAATTAATGATATTATTAGACTGAAAAAAGGAAGAAAATCTATTAATAACATAATTAACCTAAGAAGGCCGGTGATTCCAATGGGCTGTCTTTTTATTTAGAATA
>CAZNVF010000105.1:0-5088 GCA_964576395.1 uncultured Oscillospiraceae bacterium | reverse complement strand
ATTACATCTCCGTTTAAAAATTTCCATATGTAATGATTTTTCTATTTGGTATTATAACACACCACAGCATATTTTGCATATAGCTAAATTGCAGATTGTTTTTAGTTTTTATTAAAATTTTACACTGTATCTCTTGCTATGAATCCATTTTTGATGTAATATATAGAAGTGGTTAATTTATTTTATCGAGAGGAGGATCCCTAATGAACGAACCCACTATGACTTTTTCTATTCGTGAGGATAAAGAAAAAGAGATAAAAGCTATTCTTACTACAGTATATGATGCACTTCGCCAAAAGGGATATAACCCTATCAATCAGATCGTTGGATATATCCTTTCAGAAGATCCCACATATATCACTACGCACAATAATGCAAGGAGCCTCATTCGTCGAATTGACCGCGATGAACTTCTTCAGATCCTTGTAAAAACATACCTTAATAACTGATCTTGGAGGATATTATGGCCGAAGAAAAGCAGGAATTTATGACTTATAAGGGACGCCCCCTTGTAAGAAGCAAAAAAATACTCTATTATGGAGATATGCGCGATCCCTATGTTGTTATGCTCCAGATCGCAAATACGGTTGAATCTTCTGGAACAGAAATCTCGGGACATATCATACTTCAAATGATGTCCACTGACGTTACCGCCGCTCCAACTGAACTGGTTTTAAAGCGGGCGGAACGTGATGGTTTGTACTCCGCTCTTGATCTTGCGGCCGCCTGGCTTGACAGGCAGCTTGGTAAAGTAAAAGAATAATTTTAAAGCCGTTTGTTAACAACAAACGGCTTTTTTATAGAAAAGCCTCTCGTTTATTGAGAGGCTTTTAATTTTTAGAAATTACCAATCAGTGCTGGGCTGAGGAACATGCATTTGGTCTTTAACAGTATTTATCATTCTACCGTTATCCTCAGGAATATCGGTTACAAGGCTCTCAGTAGTGAGAACCATTGCCGCGACAGAAGCTGCGTTTTCAAGTGCGGAGTGGGTTACCTTTACAGGGTCAACAACTCCCGCTTCGATCATATCACAGAATTCCTCATTAAAAACATTAAAACCATAACCAAGTTTCTTGGAGCGACGAACTTTGTCAACAACAACGGAACCATCAAGCCCTGCGTTGATCGCTACCTGACGCATTGGCTCTTCAAGAGCACGAAGAACTATCTTAACACCAGTCCTTTCGTCACCATGAGTATGAACAAGAATCTTCTCAACATCAGGAATAATATTGACGAAAGCAACACCACCACCAGCTACAATACCTTCTTCAACCGCAGCTTTAGTTGCGTTCAGAGCATCCTCAATGCGGAGCTTCTTCTCTTTTGCTTCAGTCTCAGTCGCTGCACCGCATTTTACAACAGCTACACCACCAACAAGTTTTGCAAGGCGCTCCTGAAGTTTTTCTCGGTCATAGTCGCTGTGGGCAGTCTCATAAGAGGCCTTGATGATTGCAATACGTGCGTTAATATCATCTTTAGAACCACCACCATCAACAATAAGGGTCTTGTCTTTGTCAACTTTAACTTTTTTAGCGGAACCAAGATGCTCAAGCTTAACATCTTGAAGCTGGAGGCCAATATCATCGCAAACAAGGGTTGCACCGGTAAGAGCTGCAATATCAAGAAGCATTTCTTTTCTTCTGTCGCCAAAACCAGGGCCTTTTACGCAACAAACATTCAAAGTTCCACGAAGTTTATTTACAATAATGTTAGTAAGAGCGTCACCTTCAATATCCTCAGCAACAATAAGAAGTTTTTTACCAGATCTCATGCACTGCTCGAGTATTGGAACAAGTTCTTGGAAAGAAGATATCTTCTTTTCAACAAGAAGAATAGAGCAATCCTCCATAACAGCAACCATTTTATCGGTATCGGTCACCATGTAAGGAGAAAGATATCCACGGTCAAATTCCATACCTTCAACGACTTCAATATAAGTTTTAGCGGTTTTGCTGTCTTCAACGGTGATAATACCATCAGTAGTCACCTTTTCCATTGCTTCAGCAATAAGTTTTCCTATCTCGGCATCTCCACAGGAAATGGTAGCTACACGTGCGATATCTTGCGAACCCGAAACCTTTTTTGCATTCTTGAGAACTGCCTCAACAGCTGCATCAACAGCTTTTTGAATACCACGTTTAATGAGCATAGGGTTTGCTCCAGCGGTTACATTCTTCATACCTTCACGAACAAGGGCCTGAGCAAGTATAGTTGCAGTAGTTGTACCATCACCTGCAGTGTCGTTTGTTTTGGTAGCAACTTCTTTAACTATCTGGGCACCCATGTTCTCAAAGGGATCTTCAAGGGTGATCTCTTTTGCAATGGTAACACCATCATTGCAAATCATAGGAGTTCCGAATTTTTTATCAAGAACTACGTTGCAGCCCTTAGGGCCAAGAGTAATTTTTACAGTGTTAGCAAGTTTATCAATACCGCTCTGAAGAGCTCTTCTGGCCTCATCGCCATATAACATTTGTTTAGCCATATATAAAATACCTCCGATTGCAATTTATTAAAATAAATTAATCTTCCACAACTGCGAGAATGTCAGATTGGGAAAGAATAATGATCTCTTCCCCGTCTACTTTAACAGTAGTGCCGGCATATTTGCCCATAATAACACGATCGCCAACTTTAACTTCCATTTTTACTTCCTTTCCGTCGACAACACCACCAGGGCCTACCGCAAGCACTTCAGCAACCTCGGGTTTATCCTGTGCGTTTGCAGTAATGAAAAGCCCTCCTTTGGTTTTTTCCTCATAGTCGACCATTTTGATAACAACTCTGTCTCCAAGGGGTTTTACATTCATTGCAGATCCTCCTAAATTTATGCTATTTATTTATTTTTAGCAGTTTTAGCACTCTATCTTTTTGAGTGCTAAATATATTCTATACTATATCTGCCAAAAAATCAAGGGGTTTATATATATTTTAAAAATTAGTTTACATTTTAGATATTTTTAAGTGGAACTTTCCTCGCAATTAAAAATTTTATCGGCATCCCCTCTTCAGAAAACATCTTCTCATGTTCCGTTTCAATGTTTTGATCAAATCCGGAATTGTGCAAATCTTCTGTCACGTAGTAAAGTTCAAAACCACACTCTTTAAAATAGCGCTTTGAAGAAATGAAAAGGTCATTATTATCGGTTTTAAACCATATTTCGCCGCCATCTTTAAGAAATTCTCTGTACTGCATAAGCTGATTATTATGTGTAAGACGCTTTTTATGGTCATGAGTTTTTGGCCACGGATTGCAGAAATTTATATATATGCGCTCACATACATCTTCAGAAGAGAAAACTTGATTTATCAGCATAATTTCTTGGCTAAAAATAAAAACATTTTTTATTTCTCTTTCAGCAGCGGCATATTCCCTTTTGATATTTCGCATTGCAAGGCCGAGCATTTCACTCTTGATATCCACAGCAATATAATTTATGTCTGGGTGCGTAACAGCAACTTTTGATATAAATCCACCCTTACCGCAACCAAGTTCTATCATAAGTGGTGCATCATTTTTGAATAGGGAATGCCATTTTCCTCTATTCTCTGCAGGAAAATCGATACAATTTTCCCATTCTGCAAGTTCTGGCCTGGCCCAAGGTTTTCTTCTTATTCTCATTTTAGGCCTTCCCCCACTTCTATTCCATATATTCTGCAACCGTTCTCCCTTGCCCTATCAATAAGAGTTTGAGTGTCCGTTCCCCGAATCTGCGCAAGCCTTTCCGCAGTTGCAGGAATAAGAGTGCTATCACAGCGCTGACCCCTGTAAGGCACCGGAGCCATGTATGGACAGTCGGTTTCAAGAAGTATTCTATCTTCCGGAATTTCTGCTGCCACAAGAAGAAGCTTGTTGGCGTTTTTAAATGTTACAGAACCCGTAAATCCTATATACATTCCAAGTTTTAAAAACTCTCTTGCCATCTCTGCCGAGCCTGAGTAGCAATGCATTATTCCTTTTGGACGGTACTTTTTCACGAGCTCCAAAGTGTCCGCATGGGCTTCTCGGTCATGGATTATCACTGGTAGACCCAAATCATTTGCTAAAGAAAGTTGGACAGAGAAAACCTCAATCTGTTTTTCACGTGGAGAAAAATTATAGTGGTAATCAAGGCCTATCTCACCAATCGCTACTACTTTTTTGTTTGCAGTAAACCTGCTTATTTTTTCTATATAGTCTGCCGTTCCGTCACTTTCGGCAGAATGTGGATGTATTCCTACAGCGGAATATAAAAAACTGTATTTTGATGACAATTCCACAGTTGCTTTGCAGGATTCCAAATCACAAGCGGGATCCACCACCAAAGAAACGCCGTGCTCAGCAAGTCCGCTGAGCACGGTGTCACGGTCATTATCGAACCGTTCTTCATCATAATGTGCATGTGTGTCGAAAATTCCTGTATATTTCATCAGTGTAGCCTCGTTCCCACGGGCACAGAATCGTCAATAAACGTTACGCAAATGGAACCATCTGCACGCTCACCAGCAAGAAGCATGCCACATGACTCAGCCCCACAGAGCTTAACCGATTTTAAGTTTGCGACAACCACAATCTTTTTTCCCTCAAGTTCCTCCGGCGCATAATATTGAGCTATACCTGAAACTATTTGGCGTCCACCCATTCCATCATCTAGCTTAAGCTTAAGGAGCCTCTTGGCCTTTGGAAGCTTTTCGCATGCGACCACTTTTGCTACTCTAAGCTCAACTTTTTTGAAATCATCAACGTTGATCTCCGATTCATGCTCTATAGCCTGTTTCTTCTCATCTTTATCTTTGCATGCAGCCTTTTCTTCGGCCTCAAGCTCTGCAAGTTCTTTAGCGACATCTATACGTGGAAACAGCGTCTCACCACGGTGAACGGTAACGCTTGCTGAAAGCGCATCAAAGCTACTCGCGCTTTCATATCTCCTTCTTGTATTGTCAGTGCCAATCTGTTCAAATATCTTTTCAACCGTCTCAGGCATAAAAGGAGTGAGAAGAACAGCGCAAACACGGATTGCTTCAAGAAGATTATAGAGAACTGTGGCAAGACGGTCTTTATTTTCCGTATCTTTTGCAAGAACCCATGGTGCTGTTTCATCT
>CAZNVF010000104.1:573-5094 GCA_964576395.1 uncultured Oscillospiraceae bacterium | reverse complement strand
CTCCGACAAGCTGGTAGAGATTGTATGAAAAGCTGTCGTAATTATCAATAAGTAATATCATGTGCTCTCCTCCTCGGCAAGTTTTAAAGCAGCGACTACGGCCTTAGCCTTGTTTATGCACTCGTCAAATTCTTTTTCTGGAATTGAATCTGCTACAATTCCGGCTCCGCTTCTTATAAACACTTTGCCGTTTTTTTTATATGCAATGCGAATAGCAATGCAGGTATCCATATTGCCGGTAAAATCAATGTATCCAATGGCCCCGCCATAGATACCGCGTTTGTTGTTTTCCAGCTTACCTATAAGCTGACAGGCACGGATCTTTGGAGCACCGGAGAGAGTTCCGGCAGGAAGTACGGCCTCAATAGCGCTCAGCGAATCAAACTCATCACGAATTTCTCCACGGACGGTTGAACCTATATGCATTACATGGGAGTATCGCTCGATGGAGTGAAATTTCTCAACTTGTACTGTACCAAACTTGCTGATTTTTCCAAGGTCGTTCCGCCCAAGATCTACTAACATATTGTGTTCAGCAAGCTCTTTTTTGTCGGCAAGAAGTTCAGCTTCAAGAGCATTGTCTTCCTCATCGGTCCTTCCTCTGGGCCTTGTTCCGGCAAGCGGAAAAGTATGAAGTACCCCATTTTCAAGTTTTACAAGGGTCTCCGGAGAAGCCCCAGCCACCTCAACATCTGTTCCAGAAAAGTAAAACATATATGGAGAAGGGTTCATTGTGCGAAGAATACGGTATGTGTTTAAAAGGCTACCTTCAAAAGGGGCACTGAGCCTATTGGAAAGTACAATTTGAAATATATCGCCCTCATATATATATTTTTTTGCTTTTTCCACCATGCGGCAATATGTTTCCTTATCAAACAAAGGGGTGACTTCTCCAAGAAGATGCCCGCATGGTTCTATTTTCTTTTCACCTGTACGAAGCAGTTCGCAAAGCTGCTTTAGTTCCATAACAGCACGGTTATAGCCGGTTTCAGGCTCATTAAGGTGCATATTGGCAATCAAAATAATCTTCTGCCGGAAATTATCAAAAGCGATAACTTTGTCAAAAAGCATTAAGTCAACATCTTTAAAGTTTTCTGTATCCTGTACATTGGTTATGACGGAAGGTTCGCTGTATCCTAAATAATCATAGGAAAAATAGCCTACTAAGCCGCCGGTAAAAGAGGGAAGATAATCAAAACGTGGACTTTTGTAGTCAGCAAGTATCTGCCTTATGAAGTGCGAAGGGTCGTTGGTTTTAAAGTTTATGTTGTCTGTTTTTATCTCCCCATCTACGCAGGTGATTGAAAGCTTTGGATCAAACCCAAGGAAAGTGTAACGCCCCCATTTTTCTTTTTCTGCAACAGACTCGAGCATATAGCAGTGAGTGGAGACATTTTTAAGTATTCGTATTGCTTCAATGGGAGTGCAAATGTCTGAAAGAATCTCACAGCTAACGGGAAGAACTTTATATTTCCCAGTTGCGGCAATTTCTTTAACTTTATCTATGCATGGCATTATCTTCATACTGTAACCTCCAATAAAAATAAAAACTCCTTTGACCTTCCTTGTCAAAGGAGTAAAAAATAAAAAGTCCTTGACAGAAAGTATATCTGTCAAGGACGAATAAAATACTTTATCCGCGGTGCCACCTTGATTCATGACGAAAAGCCATGCACTTAGCAGGGTACCAACATACCCCCGACAACTGACGTATGTCCAAACGTTGCAGAATACTTTGCGCAAAAACTTGAGCATTTGACTGCACCCTCGGCGGTCCATTTGACGAATTGTTTCTCATCCGACTCTCAGCAGCGCGGACTCTCTGTGGAGGCATCATCGCCGTTATCTCCGCTTCAACGGTTTATATTAATAAAGTATAAGACTATTTTTACAATTTGTCAATAGGTTTTAAGCTTTTTGTAAAATTTTTTTATAAACAAAACAGCGGCTTCATAACTGAAATTGACAAAACTTGTGGTTGAGAATATTATTATATACATAGTATTCTTTTGGGGGTGGTAATGTGATTCTAAGGGCTGTTAGCGAATATAACAAAGACGGTTTCCTTGTTTATGCGGAAAATTTTCCGGGAGCATATGTTCGTGGGAAAACATTGGAAAGGGCAATAGAGAAGTTCCCAAAAGAGATAGAAAGTTATCTTCTTTGGGCAGATGGGAAAGAGCTAGAGGAAAATATTAAACTTGAAATAGAAATCGTGTTTGAAAAAGAGAGCACACTCAATATTTCCGATGCAGATTCTGATGTTATTTTCCAATCTGAACGTGAACCGCTGACAAAAGAAGAATACACAAAGCTTAAAATACTTGCCCTTCGCTCTGCAATGGATTTTGAACGGCTTTTCGATTCTATACCTGATAAAAATGCTGTTATTTCACCAATAAGGGAAACCTTCTACGGAAAGGCCCCCTCCACTGCGGAGGAAATGTATCTGCACACAATGAATATAAATAACTACTATTTCAGCGAGATAGGTGTTGAGGCTGAGAATGGCCCCGATATTCTTTCTTGCCGATCAAAGGGCTTTGAAAAACTTGAAAAGAAGGAAAATTTTCTTGAAAACAAAGTTTTTGTAGGCAGTTACAATGAGGAGTGGTCTTTAAAAAAGGTCATGCGCCGCTTCATATGGCACGATAGGATACATGCAAAGGCCATGTACAGAAGAGCATATGAGTTCTTTTGGAATGATAAGATAGATAATGTTTTTTGCTTTAAGCGCAAATAGAAAAAATCCGCCCAGTTTGCAGGCGGATTTTTTTAAAGTAAAATATAAAGAAGTGCAAGTAAGAGTTTATTATCAGCATGCTCATTCCAAAGAAGCCATAAAACAGCAAGGATTATAAGTTTATCTTCACCTACATTCCCAATGAATTTTGAAACTTCCTCAAATGGGCTCCCCGCTGGAGTATTTGCCTGTATAGGAGCCATATTTTGGCGGTTCTGTGGGAAATTTTGTTGCAGCTGCTGTTTTCCTAGTGAAGGACGGTTGGCGCTTTGCCCGGGATTTTGACTATTTCCCGTGGCAAGAAGCCTTGCCCTTGACTGCATCTCACGAACGCGATCCTCTGCTTCTCTCTGCATTTCGGCAAGCGCCTCCTCTGAATAATCGTTATGATGCCAAACCAAGGTTTATCTCCCTCCGAAAATCCCAATCTCACCAAGGGAAGGAAGAATACTCAAAAGCTGAAGTATATGTATGGCATCATCCACCTTTCTTGGTTCTTTCAGGAATGGTCGCAAAGCTTTTAAAAGAGATATGTTGTTATCTTCATAGGACATTTTTGAAAACACCTGTTGAAGCTTCATAAGCATTCCTATGTCAAACCCCATGCCAGAGCCAGAATTATTGTTTTGTTGTGGTGTGGGGGCAGATCCTCCGCCAAAAAGCGCGGAAAAGTCAAAGGGCATTTCGTTTTGCTGCGGCGGGGCAGGTGAAGGTTGATTCTGCTGATTGTTACCCTGCTGCAGAGAGGAGAGCAGGGTGCGGATATTCTGCTGAGCTTCCGGGTGTTGAAGAATGGCCGAAAGCTGCTCTCCAAGGTCAGGCAAATTTTAGCCGCCTCCAATCATTTTCTTAATCATAGCTTGGGCTTTTGGGTCGGAAAGAAGCTTTTCAACGGCCTTTGGGTCATTTATATATTTTTCGATTTGGATTCCAGATTTATTTACAAGTGCATTTGCATTTCCGTTTTTTATTGCCGTCTCAATTTTTGAAGGGTCCATACCAAGCTTTTCGCTTGCCATTTTAAGAAGAGCCTGTTGCTGTGCCGAAGTGAGGTTCGGTATGTTGTTCATAGAAATCACGCCTTTCAAAAGTGAAATATCCGTCTTGTGTAAAAGCAAAAAACGGGATATAATAACTGATATGAAAAATATTTTAATGATATTCCATTTTTGAAAGGCGGGTGCCAAAAGCTTTGCGTATAGTGGTTTTTTCAGACAGTCACGGAAAATATGATGTGCTTGAGAGAATAATTGAGCGCCATCTTGAAGATGCGGAGCTTTTTATTCATCTTGGCGATGGAGAAAGAGAGTTCGAACTTATAAGCTATGTGTATACAAATAAAAAAATGCTTTTTGTTTCAGGAAACTGCGACTTTAGCTCATCAAAGCCGAACTATGATATCGTTGACGTTGCTGGGAAAAAGATATTTTTTACCCATGGAGATGGTTTTGGTGTAAAGTTGGGCCTTGATTCCGCAATAAAAGAGGCAAGAAAATTTCATGCGGATATTCTTCTTTATGGTCACACTCACATTCCTTTTGTAAGCTACGAAGACGGGCTTTATATAATGAACCCGGGAAGTTGCGGTCGCCCAAGGGTCGGCGGTCCAAGCTATGGAATAATAGATATTACAGATGCAGGCATAGCGATGCATACAGTGGAGATATAGTAGAAAATAAATATGGAATGCTGTATGGCGGCAGCTTCCTAAAGAAAGGGAACTGTCATTGATTCTATACGTGAAAAGATTATTTACCTTATAATAATGCTTGTGTGCA
>CAZNVF010000104.1:0-563 GCA_964576395.1 uncultured Oscillospiraceae bacterium | reverse complement strand
GCAATAAGGTAATATGGGTATACAGCGGATAGCCGCTTTACTTTTTGAACGAAATAAAAAAAGCAAGGCAAAATGATAATTGAATCGATTAATTCATAAATTTTAGTTGACAAAATCAACATGCTATATGATGGCATTGCTTATATTAAAAAAGAGAACAATTTGTAATTATGGAGAAATCTTTGGAAACAGCAATAAAAATAAGAAAATTCAATCGATTTTACTTACCATATTTTCACCTGTTGACGCAGAAATATTTGAATACGGAGTATTCAATGGCGGAAGTAAGGATACTGTATGAAATATATGAAAATAAAGAAATGAGCGCTAAAGATATTGTTAGCAATCTTCATGTTGATAAAGGCTACCTAAGTAGAATATTGAAAAAGTTTGAATCAAAATCTTTAATTAAACGAGAGTCATCCTTTGACGATTCACGAAGGTCACTGGTTTCCCTTACGGGAAATGGAAGAATGCTTGCCGAGAGTCTTATTATGGAATCAAATTATCAGGTTGAAAAGAACATTATGGGAATTTCAAATAGTGATTTGGATAGACTGTCA
>CAZNVF010000103.1:0-5112 GCA_964576395.1 uncultured Oscillospiraceae bacterium | reverse complement strand
CAACCATGCCGATTTTCTTAGGGAAATTATCAAACCCCTATCATGCCCCACTGTTAAGCGGCTGTTTTTTATTTGCAGAATTTATTTACATAATTATTTATTGCATAGTCAATTATTCGTTTCGCTTCATCAGCATTACATACTTCGTCCACCACTGTTTGCTTGTTTTCAAGGGCCTTATAGACCTCAAAAAAGTGCATCATTTCATTATAAATATGCTGGGGAATTTCCGATATATCATTATAGCCATTATATGTAGGGTCATCATAAGGTACGGCTATTATTTTCTCGTCCGACATTCCGTTATCAGTCATTTTAATGACACCTATAGGCTTGCAACGCACAAGGGTCATTGGGTAGATTTCCTCTGAACAAAGAACGAGCACATCAAGCGGGTCAAGGTCATCAGCATAGGTTCTTGGAATAAATCCATAGCTTGCAGGATAGTGAGTTGAAGTATATAGTACCCTATCAAGTTTTAAAAATCCCGTTTCTTTGTCAAGTTCATACTTGTTTTTGCTTCCCTTTGGAATTTCAATAAGTGCAACAAAGTCCTCAGGTTTTACCCTTTTGGGTGAAAGCTCATGCCAAATGTTCATTTTATATCCTCCTGTTACAAAATTTCATTGCTTTTAATATTTTGATAATGCAAAACTGTATTGGAACATAAACATTCAAGGTTATTAATACAAGAAACAGGCTGCGCCACACATATTCCCGTTATACCTAAATGGGTTAAAGGAAGTACTGTTACAATCTGAACAAAAAATATTCTTTGCCTTGACAAAAAATAAACTACCTTTTAAGTTAAGTGGTACTGTTGCCTTTTTATCCAAAATGACGTATATTTATACTGCACATAGTAAAATGTGCAGTTTTCCTCAATAGATAACTGCCTGATAAAGTTAAAATAAACCCTTGTTGTGCTTCTTTTGCACAGATAAAATGCAGCAAAATCCCAAGACAAGACCCACAGTCAAGACAAAGATAGCAGAGATCGCAAGCAGATTTGAGCCACCGGATAATCCAATTATGCCACTGATAAAGGGGACAGGAGCAAGTACAAACAACGCCTTACCAAACGCGTTCCCATATGCTGTTTTGTCTTTTACTTTTGTTTAATGGCAACTGTGTATCAACTCAGTTTTACCACGATAAATCATAATACTCAACACCATCAAAAGCACAACATTAAAATAAAATATAGCAACACAAGTATCACTCCATAAACCCGATTTATTGTTCTATTTATAATATACAGTAAATTTGTACCGTTCAAAGCATAAATGTTCCCATAAGAAACCGACTGATTATTCACTGATTTAACCAACAACACTTAAACTGACAATGGGCAAAATAAATGCAGATGGGAGGAGATTTTTTATAGCCCGCCGAGTGAGAAAAAAGCGATACATTGAAAATGAAACGCCTACTTCCAATTTCAATAACCTCTTGATCATAACAAAAAAGAGTTACTATAGATGTGGAGAATATGAACCATATTATGTCTACAGACAAAACCATTACTCTTTGCTCAATTCATATTGCAACTATACTGCTGTTTCCGTAAGACACTGCCACATGGTTTATGGCACCGCTGTAAAATATGTTACTCCCTAACATACAAGGTGTGGACGTTCCGCAATTATTATCAATTTTAAATAAAACCATTTTAACTGGACGTTTTTTAAGCTGACCGAAAGTTTCCTCTTTTCATATAACCTACAATCAGCTCACAGAAATTTTAAAATCCGCCGATTATAGTTACATACCCTGCTATGGTTATTCCCGTATCAAAAGCAAATATTAAAAACGGACCAAGAACTATGTTAAGAATGGCCTTGCCTATTATACCCATCATTGCGCAAGCAGCGAAGAATGTTATTGATCACAAGGAACGCAGCC
Source organism: uncultured Oscillospiraceae bacterium (assembly GCA_964576395.1). Lineage (GTDB taxonomy): Bacteria > Bacillota > Clostridia > Oscillospirales > Ruminococcaceae > UMGS1668. Next base: position 3,207 of record CAZNVF010000103.1, on the reverse strand, counting down.
ATTCAGCGCGTACCTATAAGTATTGATCCAAGGCAGTCCTCCACATAGGGAGAAATAGCATTTATAAAATCATGTACAAAATATATATTTTAAATGAAAAAGCTCCCCTAAGAACCAACACCAGCATTCCCGCCACAAATGATAAGAAATCTGTGGATGCTATTTTTGAGGCCTCTTCATAATCTTCTCTTCCAGGCTCTTTTTAGAATATAATTTTACTTCCATGCTAGAAGGAAAACTCTGCGGCTTGAATTATAGCTATCATTAAAATAGCAATTAAAACAGCTCATGTTGCAGAGTTGCTTTTTAGCATGTCCATAAAAATGTATCTGCACACTATAAAGGAAAGCCTCCAGCATACTGATCGCTCATGGCGCCGCAAAACTAAAAGATGAACCCTAACTATGAATACCTTTCAGTCATAAAATAAAATTTTTCTTTCTATCTGTTTCTCATTACTCGTTGCAGAGTTCCCATTCTTTAAGTTGTTTTGCTTCCTCGTACATAATACAGTAGTTTTTATGACGGCTTTCAGGAATCGTTCCGTTTTTTACCGCCTCAAGAACAGCGCACCCCTTCTCAGAAACATGGCTGCATCCTGTAAATTTGCATTTGAGCAAATATGGCTCAAATTCACGAAAACAATACTGAAGTGAATCCTTGCGGATAACTCCAACTCGTTCCATTTCAATGGCAGAAAATCCGGGAGTATCGGCCACATATCCGCCTTCTGCAACTTCAAAAAGTTCAGTATGCCTTGTGGTGTGGCGGCCGCGGCCCAGTTTTTTGCTTATTTGTGCCGTTGAAAGGCAAAGATTAGGAAAAATATCATTAAGCAAACTTGACTTTCCCGCTCCAGAGTTCCCGCAAAAGGCACTTATTTTCCCTTTGAGCATTTCGAGCACCACATCTGTACCCTTGTGCTCAGTAGCACATACCTCATAAACCCTGAACCCGGCTTTGCGGTATATTTCTGAATAGTGCGACGGGTCGGCAAGGTCGGTTTTTGTAAAAACTATTACCGGTTCTACTTCCCGTTGCTCAGCAATGGCTATAAGCTTGTCCATTACCAAAAGGTTTGGAACCGGCTCGGCAACGGATGTGACCATAACAAGCTGGTCAAGGTTTGCAAGTGGAGGACGTACAAGAGAATTTTTTCTTTCATGTATTGAATATATATAGCCCTTTTCATTGGGCAGAACAGATACAGTTACCCTGTCGCCAACAAGCGGAGAAGTTTCGTTTTTCCTAAAAACACCTCTTGCACGGCACTCATATATCTTTTCGCCCGACTTTACATAATAAAACCCGCCTGTAGCTTTTATAATAAGACCTTCCACTTTGGGAAGGTCCGTTTTTTCAATATTTTCAATATCCAAACTCTTTTTTGATAACAAAACTTGTAAGCCCCCTGATATTAATTGAAACTCGATGAGTTATCGGAAATGAGCATGGAACTGCCCTCAGTGAAATCCACCGAATAAGCTTTATATAGGTTTCCGTCATAGTAAATACTTGCCGTAGCTATTCCCTCGCCAGTGAGCGTCACCTTCCAGTAAGATGTCAGTGACGGGTTAAGCGTCTCTTCATAAACCGTATTTCCAGCAAGAGATACAGAAAGATTTACGTTCCTGTTGTCATCAGGAAGCGGGATCATAAGTTCAACAGTGTTTTCTTCCGTCTCTTTATCCATTACTATTACAAGGTCAATGGAGCTTCCCTTTGGAACAGATGAGCCTGCAGCAAGGCTCTGGTTCAAAACCACGGTGCTTGCCTGAGTGCTGTTCACCCTTTCGACGTTCCCTATCTTTATTCCCGCGGCATTGAGAAGGAGTTTCGCATCGTTGAGCTTATATCCGAGTACATTTGGAACTGTGCAATAAATAGTCTTTGCACCCATGCTCACATAGATAATTACCACTGTTCCGCTGTCAATCTCGGTATCTGCTCCGGGTTCGGTACGTATAACATACCCCTCGGGGATATTGTCGTTATATTCAGTTATTGTGGTAAATTCTATATCATTGTCCGTAAGAATAGCATAGACCTGATTTTCTTCAAAATTTTCGTAATTCGTCAAAGTGAATGACTGAACGCCGCTTGAGATTTTAACCTTTATTCTGCTTCCTTCTTTGACGGTCATACCCGGGTTTACCGACTGGTCATAAATAGTATCTTTATCGTAGTACTCATGAAAAGCAGAGGACTCAACGATTATATCAAATTCCGGGTATTTTTTCTGCGCCTCTTCAAGATTCATGCCCACGAGATTCGGCGCAATTGCATCCGGGACTTCCTCAAAAGGGCGAACCATCGCCATAATTCCAATCACAAAAATAACAGCTACCACTATAAACGCAATGGTTATTCCGGTCAAAACCGGAACAACCGGTGCGTTTCTCACCTGTTCGTCCTTTATTTTTTTTGTTTTCTTTGCTGTTTTATCAAAGTTCTCGCTTATACTCTGCTCTTCCGGTTCTGTGTACCGGTATTCAAAAACGACATTCGGATCGTGCTTAAATTCATCAATATCTCGAAGCATTTCCGCCGCAGACTGATAGCGCCTTGCGGGGTTCTTCTGCATAGCCCTCATAATAATATCTTCCAGCCCCTCAGGAATATCGGGGTTTATCTCACGCGGGAGTTTGGGCTGACTGTTTATTTGTTGAATTGCAACTGAAACAGGGCTGTCAGCATCGAAAGGGAGTTTTCCGCTTGTCATTTCATAAAGCATCACGCCAAGGGAATAGATATCGCTTTTTTCATCTGTGACATCGCCCCTTGCTTGTTCTGGACTTATATAATGAACGGAGCCAATGGCCTTATCAGTAACTGTTTGCTGGGTTGCCCTTGCAAAGCGGGCAATTCCAAAATCAGCCACCTTTATGGTACCGTCTGCAAGCAGCATGATGTTCTGCGGTTTTATATCGCGGTGAACTATTCCTTTATCGTGCGCGTGTTGAAGAGCACGAAGTATTTGAACAGTGAAATGCACTGCCTCTTTCCAGCGAAGCACATGCTGCTGTTCAATGTACTCTTTAAGAGTAATACCATCAATGTGCTCCATTACTATATACTGAATATCCTCGTTAAAGCTCACATCGTAAACCTTTACAATATTTGGGTGCGAAAGAACAGCAATAGCTTTTGACTCATTTCTAAAGCGGCGGAGAAGTTCATCGTTCTGCATATGTTCATCGCGCAATA
>CAZNVF010000102.1:0-5147 GCA_964576395.1 uncultured Oscillospiraceae bacterium | reverse complement strand
TTACTTTTCCAATACCTCCAAGAGCATTTGGTAAAGCGCGAGTAACGCGAAACAAAAACGGCATAGCCTATAAGCCATGCCGTGCGATTGGTTTCTTAATTTACGTCTGAATAATAAGCGAAAAGCAATCCGCATATTAGGGAATAAATACCTGACAGAATACGAATCTGCTTTAACAGTTAAGGGCGGTGTGCGAAATCACACCGCCCACGCTTATTCAATTTCCAGATGTCTGGCTTCAGGAAGCACTTCCTGTTTTTTTGGCAAAGTCAATTTCAAAACACCGTTTTCATATTTTGCTTTGATGCCATCGGTGTTGACCGAAGACACATCGTACTGGCGGCTGTACTTTCCGTAGGAACGCTCCACACGGACGTATTTTTGTTTTTTATCATTTTCCTCGTGCTCTGAATGACGCTCAGCGTTAATCGTCAGCGTGTTATCGGAGATATCGAGATGGATATCCTTTTTATCGAATCCGGGCAAATCCGCTTCCAAAACATAATAATCGCCTTCATCGGTGATATCCGTCTTGAACTCCGCGATATCCCCGCTGCTGAAGAAAGAGCCGAACGGTTCGGAAAAGAATCTCCTTTCAAATTCTTCCATATCCTGGAAAGGGTTATAAGCAATTTCATTTTTGTGCTTGCGATAAGGGCTAAGTTCAAACATAATAAATACCTCCAAAATTATTGTATTTTATTACGTCATCCCCTTTTAACTCTGTGCCGATGGGGTAGACTGGGAATCGGTTTCAACGGTCTATCGGACTTTACATTCTTTCATTGTTAATTCCATTGCCAATGTTTCCGGCTGGCCCATTGGAATCACCTTCTTTTTTCTTTCTGATTTTATTGTATATCCTGTTTTAGGTTTATTTGTTACGTTTATATTAACATTTTGTAAAAATTAGCACTCTCGGCGTAAGAGTGCTAATAAAAACCGCGCGAAAAAGATCTCTCAGCTTTCTACGGCTTTTGTATGGAAATTTCTCATTTTATACACTGATCAAACGGTTTGCATGGAAAGCTTGAAATCATCTGCATAGCCGCAGATTTTTTATCCTATAGAGAAAGTAAGTGTATTTTGAAAAAATTTATTGATTTATGCATGACCCACCGGCAATTCCTTTCGTTCTACAATCATTCTCTGGGCTGTTACTACGGTTATGTTAATAATTAAAGTGGTAATTTACCTTATTTAAACGTAATTGGCAACTGCAAAACCAACAGGTGAAACATGAAGAAAGGGCTTCTGGCAGACGTTTGTCAACGTCAGGCATGAAGTTGCAGAGTATCTCTGCAGTTACCTCCATATTCTTTTTGAAACTGTCGGCAAGGGTGCCACCGTAATCCCATAAAATTGCGGAAACAGGCATTATAGTTCCCTAAAAATAAGATTAGGCGTGAAAAACTTCTTTTGCGTTCATATTTCGTCTTAAAAATGGGTATATGTACTGTTACGCCCCGGTCGCCACAAAGGCGATGAGTGTAGCTTAAACAGCAAAGCGTCTCACTGCTACCCTACCAAAACCTTTTATAGTGAAATATAAAAGCGATCTCCCAAGCGACTAGCACAATAACGCTTAAAGCGCAAATACTCCATATGTAAAAGACTACAACAAAAACGATAGTAAGAACATTATTATAGGTTCCATTTGAAAATACGGCATGTGATGAAGCAGCGGTTATTCATAAACTAGGTTCTGAAGGGGCACTAGAAAAACACATATAATGCCGCATGCATAAAAGGAATAGAAAGGTGCAACAAAATATTTTGCTGTTTAACACGCTATAAAATAGAGCGCGCCAACAGCGGGACCCAACGCCGCCCAAACTAGAGCAATATTAACAGTATTCTGCCGTCATTTATTTATGTACCCCATAAAATTTTTATATTGAAGCCCTTAAATGGCCTGAAAAATTTGAAAAGAAACTTTTGCAATCCAAGTGGAAAGTGATTCTTGCAGGGCATGAACTTAAGCACCATATTTATAGGTCAAGTAAACCGGATAATATAAAAAATAGGAAATCCTTTTAAGTTATAGATAATATCATAAATTGTTACGGCTGAACAAACAGGGTCACCAATGAAACTAAAAGGTACAAACATCGAAAAAACAAAACGGGTCCATACTCATAACACGGAAGCGGAAAAAAGTTTTTCGAAAGCGGTCGTTAAAATTTAATCCTTTTTTGTAATGTCTATATGATATTATGTAAAAATCAAGCAGTCGCTGTATTTGGGGTGGAAGTTTTACAAAAAAACTCGGTTTATTATATTATTTTGTTTATAAACCACTTGCAATTTGGAAAAATATATGATATCATTATTAAAGTAATATCGAAGTTAGGATGAAAGAGTGGGAAGTAAAAGGCCCGCTCTTTTCTGTTGATGAAGGAAAGTTGGAGGTGTCTTTTTGGCTGAAAGCAAAAAGAAAAATACCGCTCAGATCTGTGCCGAACTTGCGGCGCCAGTGGCAAAAGAACTGGGCGTGGAACTTTGGGATGTCCGTTTTGAAAAAGAAGGTACAGAGTGGTTTCTGCGCTTTTTTATAGATAAGGATGGCCTTACAATTGAGGACTGTGAAAATTTCAGCCGCGCAATTGATCCTATTCTTGACGAAGCGGATCCAATAGAAAAACATTACTGCCTTGAAGTTTCATCCCCGGGAATCGAAAGAAAGCTCGTGACGGAGGAACATATCCGACGGTATCTAGGCTATCTTGTAGCGGTGCGCTTTATCCGAGCCCCACAGGGATATAATCAGAGGGAATTCGTTCTTCAGCTGAACGATATAAAAGACGGAGTGATCACAGCGGAGCTTGAGGACGGCACGCTGATGACTTTCCCAAAGAGTGATACAGCATATATAAAGCTTTATTATGATTTTGACAGCGACGGGGAGTGATCTCCCGTCTGGCTATAAGGAGGATTAAGAAAAAATGAATGCAGAATTTTTTGAAGCGTTGGATATGCTTGAAAAAGAGAAGGGCATTTCAGTGGAATATCTTTGTGAGAAGATCGAAAATGCCATAACCATAGCCATACGCAGAGACTATACGGGCGTTGAGGATATAAAAGTTGTTATTGACCCGGAAAGCAAGGTCTTTGACGTTGCTATCCGCAAAACAGTTGTTGATGAAGTGGATGATCCTGCAAACCAAATTATGATTGACCAAGCGGTAAAATACAGTAAAAAAGCACAGATCGGCGATATTATAGATATTCCGCTTGAGACTAAGGAGTTCGGAAGGATAGCCGCTCAGACAGCAAAGCACGTAATAAAACAGGGAATACGCGAGGCGGAAAGAGGCCAGGTGCTCAAAGAATTTCAAAGCCGTGAGCACGAGATAATTACCGCTACTGTTATGGGAACTGACCCGGTACGCGGAAGCGTGACGCTTGAAATCGACAACAACGAGGCTTTTTTGCTCAAGTCTGAACAGATCCCCGGAGAAACGTTTACCGAGGGTGAAAAAATCAAAGTTTATGTTGTGGAAGTCACTGCCAGCGAGCGCGGCCCCAAGGTCATGATATCAAGAACTCACCCGGGCCTTGTAAAACGCCTTTTTGAGATCGAAGTACCGGAGATATATGAGGGAACAGTTGAGATAAAAGCTGTTTCAAGAGAGGCCGGCTCAAGAACAAAGCTTGCAGTTTGGAGCCGCGACCCGGATGTTGATGCAGTGGGTGCATGCATAGGCAACAGAGGCAGCCGGGTTGCTAAAATAGTTGATGAGCTCGGTGGAGAAAAGATTGACGTTGTGCAGTATTCTGAGGATCCTACGGAATTTATCGCTGCGGCTCTTTCACCTTCAAGGGTTGTATCTGTCGAGGTGGATCCCAATGGCGCAAGATCGTGCAAGGTAAAGGTGCCGGATGAGCAGCTTTCCCTTGCCATAGGTAATAAAGGTCAGAACGTCAGACTCGCTGCAAGGCTCACCGGCTGGAAAATAGATATTAAACCGGAAAGCGGATTCTGGGGCGAGGAAGAATAAAAGAACAGGGCGTTATTCGCCAGAAGGAGGAGAGGGCTTTTTGAAGAAAATACCTATGAGGATGTGTACCGGGTGTGGCGAAATGAAGCCGAAAAGGGAGCTTATCCGAATTGTAAAAAGTCCCGAAGGCGTTATTGCTATCGACCGTACGGGGCGCCTTCCTGGAAGAGGAGCCTATGTTTGCTCGAGCGCAGAATGCCTTAAAAAAGCAAGAAAAACAAAGCGTCTTGAAAAAGTCTTTTCTTCGCCTGTTCCGGATGAGGTCTACGATGCCCTTGAAAAGGAGCTGAGGCCCGGTGCAGAATGACAAGTTTTTGGGTTTTCTGGGGCTTTGCCGAAAGGCGGGAAAGCTTGTGATGGGCTTCGACATTTGCACCGAAGCGCTTGAAAAGGGAAACGCCAAAATTATACTTTTTGCAAAAGACTGTTCCGAAAGGACCGTTCGCGAGATAAAAAAGGTTGCGGATAAAAACGGCTGCGGTGTAGAGGAACTGCCCCTTGATATGGATGAAATTAGTTTTGCCGTCGCTAAACGTGCGGGAGTACTTGCAGTTTGTGACAGCAGCTTCGCAAAAAAATTCAAAGAGCTGCTTGACGGCGTTCACACAGCATGAGCTGAGGGAGGAATAGCATAGATGATCGATAATATTAAATATAAAGTTGCGGATGTTGCGAAGGATTTTAGGCTTACTGTAAAAGATGTTCTTGATGTCCTTGGCGATAAGTTCCCGGGCAAAAAGGCGCAGACGCCGCTGACAGAGGAAGAACTCAATTTTGTTTTTGAGTATTTTACAAAAAAGAATGAAGTGACGAGTTTCGCTGCATATTTTGCTACTGCAAATCAGCCTAAGGAAGAAAAGAAAAAAGAGGAACATAGGGAAGAGAAAGCCGCCGCACCAAAACAGGAGGAAAAACCTGCCGTTAAGACGGAAAAAAGCCAGACTCCAAAGGCTGAACATAAGCAGGAGCGGAAAAATAACGATAATAAGCCTGCCCCAAAAACCGATGAAAAATATCAGAAAGCTGAGCAAAAACCAGTTCAGAAGACAGAAGAAAGACCCCAGCGCAACAATCAGGGCCAGCGGGGTAGTAACCGCTATGGCGACAAACCTCAGCAAGGCCAACAGGGCAATAACCGCTATGGCG
>CAZNVF010000101.1:0-5162 GCA_964576395.1 uncultured Oscillospiraceae bacterium | reverse complement strand
GATAAGAGATTTTCTTAAACGAAATGGACTATGATAGCGTGAGCGTAGTTTGCAATCCGAAATTTTAAGTTCCTTGGATTTTGTTTTGGGAAGAACAACATCCTGGGTTTTAATGGATGGCTGTACCATCGGATAAGGATTGTGTATTTGGAAACAGTGGAAAATGGAAACGAAAGCTGATAGGGTTGGGCTACCGGAACAAGTAGCGTGTGAAGGAACATACAGCCGAAAGCCCCACTGGCGAATGTTAGAAATAGGGGTGTTACAAAAGGCCTTGACAAAACAAAGACTGATAAACTGAGGATTATATGATATATCCACAGCCTATCAGTCCATGTACGTCAGTTATTGAAACCGCCGTGTACCAAACAGTACGCACGGTAGCGCGAAAGCGGGTGTTAAACACTCTCTACTACTCGATTATATAAATAGTAAAAACAGATATTTTGAACGTATCAGCAACAGTTACCGCAGCCTCCGCATGAATGGCCTTTTTTGCCCATAAGATCGCTTCCGTCTTTAAGGTATGCTTTACACTCGCCGCCACCAAGAACGGTATCCGGTTTTTTGTCAAAGCGAAGGCAAGAAGCAGTGTTGCCGCGTTTTTTATATGCACAGTCGCGGCAAACGAGATCACGGTTGGAAATTTCATTTCCATCAAGATTTATTGTAATGCGGCTGGTAATATAATTATGCCCATGCCCGCCTTTTTTGCATTTACAACCCTTATTTTCCAATGTGCCGCCACCTTTCAAACTTGAATTTAACAAATTAAGTATAGCATTAAATTGAGCCGGTGGCAAGAAGAAACGTTTGCGGATTAGTAATAATGGCGGCAGGTATGGCAAATACAATAATAAGATTCTGCAAAAATAGTAGCAATGAAAACCAAAAGTACCTGTCATTACGCGGGAACTCACCCGTTAATATAACTAAAGATCAATCATAGCTTCTCAAAACAGAGATTACTTTACCTAAAATTTCAACGGAATCAACTATTATTGGATCGTAAGAGTCATTTTCCGGCTGCAGCCGGAAATGGCCGTCTTCCTTGTAAAAACGTTTTACTGTAGCGCTGTCATCAACAAGGGCAACGACTATATCGCCGTTTTTGGCTTCAGGCGTTTTTCTTACAACAACAATATCATTATCAAGGATGCCGCATTTTATCATAGATTCTCCGCGCACACGAAGAGCGAAAAGGCCGCTAGTACTGCCGGGGTATGGAACGTATTCCTCTACCTTTTCCTCTGCAAGAATTGGTGAGCCGGCGGCAACACGGCCAAGAACCGGAACAGTACCGGCTGGAGCAAAATCATTGACAGTTATAGCGCGGTTCTGGTTTTCACCCATGGTGATCCGCCCCTCCGCCTCTAGTTCTTTAAGGTAACGGTGAACGGTAGAAGTGGAACGAATACCAAGTTCAGCGCATATTTCACGCACGGTGGGTGGGTAACCCAGTTCATTTATGTGTTCATTTATATATCTATAGATATCTTCAGCCTTGTTACCCATTAAGCTAAAACACTCCCTTCACTTTGGCTAATATTTTATAAAACTATTTTAGCACATTTGTTCCAATTTGTAAACATATGTTCTAAATTTTTATTATGTGTTTTTTAAGAAAATTCCCTTTTAGAATATACAGGATATTTTTTTAGAATATTTGAATATTTTTTCAAAACTTGTTCACTGCTTCTTAACAAATGGAAAAATTGAAGTGATATAATATAAATGTACTCAAAAAGAGCCGCAAACTTTTTGAGTCACCCCCCTCCTCAAAAACTCAAACTAATTGACTTAGAAGAAAAACACCGGCTTTTACCACCGGTGTTTTTCTTTTTTATGCATAAGCGTTTTCTGTTAAAAATATGTTGTTGCTTGAACTTATTTTATAACGAAAAGCAAATTTCGCTATTGATAATCAAAAATCAAAGTAATATAATAATTTCTGCGCAATTTTTATAAATTTCGGAGGTATAGCGGTGAAAAATAAAAACATTGATATGACCAGGGGAGTTATTTGGAAAGCAATGGTCAGTTTTGCTGTTCCAATCTTCCTTGGTCAGCTTTTTCAGCAGCTTTATAATACAGCCGACAGCGTTATTGTGGGCCAGTTCGTAGGTAAAGACGCCCTTGCAGCCGTCGCCAGCAGCGGCAATCTTATTTTTATGATGACCGGTTTTTTTATAGGGCTTTTTGTAGGTGCTGGTGTTATAATCAGCCGTTATTTTGGCGCGAAAGATTATAAAAAAGTGGAAACTGCCGTCCATACCGACGTTGCTTTTGCTTGCCTTTGTGGAATATTTCTTACGGTAGTCGGCGTGATCTTTACACCCAAAATATTAATTCTTATGAGAACTCCTGAAAACGTACTTCCTGTTTCAACGCTATATTTTAGAATATATTTTTGGGGAAGCTTTTCTAACATAATGTATAATGCTCTTATGGGAATATTAAATGCTGTGGGTAACAGCAAAACCCCATTATATTATCTTATAGTATCTTCAGTAACAAATGTGATTTTAGATCTTATTTTTGTTGGCGTTTTTAACTTTGGAGTAGCTGGGGCGGCCGTCGCCACTGTTATAAGCCAGACTATCAGTGCCATACTCTGTTTCATAAAGCTTTTAAAAAGTAACGGTCCCGAAAAGATATGCGTAAGACAGATAAAAATTGATGGCTCAATGCTAAAAAAAATATTGGGTCAGGGCATTCCATCGGGGATTCAAAATTCAATAATTTCCATTGCGAACGTGGTTGTTCAAAGCAACATAAACTCTTTTGGTTCAGATGTTATGGCTGGATGCGGTTCCTATTCAAAGACGGAGGGATTTATTTTCCTTCCGATAAACTCCCTTACTATGGCCATAACGACGTTCATTGGTCAAAATATTGGTGCCGGAGAATATGAAAGAGCTAAACGCGGCGCACGCTTTGGAATATTAAGCACGATGGCATCGGCGGAACTGCTAGGCATCATGCTCTATAAGTTTTGTCCATATATAATAAGAATATTTAATGATGACCCAGCTGTGGTTGATATAGGTGTCGCTGAGGCAAGAACAATGGCACTTTTTTATTTTGCGTTAGCTTTTGGCCATGGCGTAGCTGCCGTGCTTCGTGGCGCAGGCCGTGCAAAAGTGCCAATGTATACCATGCTTGTATGTTGGTGCATCATAAGGGTTATATATGTCACCGTTGCACTGCGTTTTTTCCCGGTAATAAATACAGTTTTCTGGGCATATCCAATAACATGGCTCCTGAGCTGCACGGTATTCTTTATATATTACATTAAGGTGGACTGGGTGCACAGTTTTGACAGATTATAAAGTTATCATAAAGCGGCTTTAATTTAAGTTGTGTTTTATATTGAACTCATCTTCTTTTTGAAGTATAATACTTGTAAATGGCAAAAAAATTGTATCGTTTAATATATAGTTATGGAGGTAGTAATCATGAGAAAAAGTTTTGGTTCTAAGCCGTACATTTATCCAATGCCAGTTTTTATTATTGCCGCATACGGTGAAGATGGCGTAACAGACGCTATGAACGCCGCTTGGGGTGGGATAAGTGAATCTGATGAAATTTCCATGTGTCTAAGCCCCGGGCACAAAACTGTCAGGAACATTCTTGCTAAAGGCGCATTCACTGTGAGTATGGGCACTGCGGATCAAGTCACTGCATGTGACTATGTTGGCGTGGTTTCAGCAAATAGTGTCGCAGATAAGATAGCAAGAGCGGGTTTTCATACAACAAAAAGCGAATTTGTTGACGCTCCACTTATTGATGAGCTTCCCATGGCATTGGAGTGTAAACTCATCAGTTATGACCCGGATTCCTGCCGCCTTGTGGGCAAAATAGTAAACGTCAGCGTAGATGAAAAGGTGATTGGCAGCGAAGGTAAGGTAGACACTGCTAAGCTTCGCCCAATTGTTTTTGATCCTATGAACAGGAACTATTTGGTGCTGGGGGAAAAGGTCGGAAACGCCTTTGAGGACGGTAAAACCATTAAGTAAGCAAATCATAATAAAAAGGACCGTTTTTTTTGTATAGACGGTCCTTTTTTTATTTTGTTCTGCAAAGAATGGGTACATACGGAAAACGAAAAGCAAACATTTTGGATGCGAACCCTATTTAAATATAGAAACAGTTTTCAAAAAAGTTTTGGATTCTCGCTTTGTGTCGAGTACTTTTTTTATGCAAAAGGTCTATATTTTTTATGAAAGGGAACAAAAACATATGGACCAAAAGAAATAGGTAAATTTTTAAAAGAACTTCGCAGTGAAAGAGGTCTTACTCAGGAGCAATTTGCTGAGATAATAGGCATAAGCAACCGCAGCGTTTCCCGCTGGGAGAATGGCATAAATATGCCGGATTTTAGTATGCTAATTCAAATTGCAGACTATTTTGGTGTCGGAATTGAAAAAATACTTGATGAAGAGAGAAAAGTAGAAAGTACGGAAAGTAAAGCGGAAGAAGTGTTTCTTAAAATCACGGATTATAACAGCGGTGAAAATATGAAATTTTACAAAAAATTGAACCGGCTGTTTTTATTAGCAATCGCTACGTTTGTTGTGTTTATGATTATAGATATTCAAGGTTTAGGAGATATTGAGCTTTATGAAAGCATTGAAAGCTATATGCTCGGCCTAGTACTTGGGGCGCTCGTTGTAGGAACGCTTTATACCAGCAGATATATGTCTAAAATAAAAGATTTTAAAATGAGAATACTTAGACGTATGGTAAAGTAAGTAAAATTTGGCTAATGCTAAAAATATTTATAGAAGATTTTCCGCGGCTATCTCAAAGGAAAATTTTTCTTGAACTTTAAGCTTTTTTGAATATACTTTATTTATAGTAAAAAAATGAGCCTCAAGAATGTATCTGGATTTAAATAAAATATGTTCATTTGTGATTGAAAACTGCGAAAATATACTTAAAGATATAGCTAAGCTTGTAGCCATCGAATATAGAAGGAACGCAAAATTCGGGTGCTTTGTTTGGCGGCGAGCCAAAATTAGATTTTGAACTTAACCTTTAAACGGCCAAAGAACTTGGAACGAAAAAACTGTGAAAATTTATATTGGCTACGCTGAAGTTAGAGATGAGATCGAAAAGTATATTTTCACAATAACTAACCTTTACGTTGTCCCGGCGGG
>CAZNVF010000100.1:0-5263 GCA_964576395.1 uncultured Oscillospiraceae bacterium | reverse complement strand
AAGAGGATATTCAAACCATATATGGATTATTGAAAAAGTGGCTGAACTCGTAAATTTACATTTGTGAGGTTTATGATTTTGATACACCAGTTCAAGCAAAAATGCATATAAAAATACTGAGCACTAACTTTGATACAGTAAAAGTCAAAGTTAGTGCTCAGTTCTGGTTGCGGGAGAAGGATTTGAACCAACGACCTCCGGGTTATGAGCCCGACGAGCTACCAGACTGCTCTATCCCGCGATATTTAATTTTCAAGTGCTTAACCATTATATCTTATTTAAAAATAAAATGCAAGCATTATTTTAAATTTTATTAAAATATTTTTCCATCCAGCGATGTGGATGTCCCTCATCATAGACTGTTTGGCCATCTTTAAGTGAAAACCCACATTTTTGGTAAAAGCCAATCGCATTTTCTTGAGAAAGTAAGATTGCTTTATGGCCGTTTTTTGCTTTCAAAACATCTTCAAGAGCGGATATTATGGTGGCGCCAAGGTGAAGATTACGATATTCTTTAAGAACGGCTATTCTTCCAAACACATAAGTTGAAGGTTCTTTATTATAGAGAAAAAGTCTTCCTGTGCCTACAGCTTTTTCATCGTAATATACAGTAACATAATCACAAAATCCATCTATATCGTCAAATTCGTTTTCATAGCCTTGCTCATTTACAAAAACGGTTTGTCTTATTTTGAAAGCGTCCTTTTGATTATTTTTAATTTTAATATATATGTTGGGCATTATATTATACCTCTGGGGAAAATTATAATAATACTATTATTATATAGTATTTCTATCAAAACATCAATAGAGTATGCTTGACAAGAGTCGAAAAATGGAATATTCTCAATATAGATTTGTTGTTTTGGAGGAATGCTTTTTGAATAATACTGAACGTGCAGCAAAAGCGGTAGAATTTTTAAAAAAAGAATACCCGGGTGCGGTGTGTTCCCTTACATATCAAAAGCCGCATGAGCTTTTAATTGCTACAAGACTTTCTGCGCAGTGTACTGACGCAAGAGTTAACTTAGTTACCCCGGTGTTATTTAGTAAATATCCTACGCTTGAAGCTTTTGCTGAAGCTGATGAACAGGATATAAGCGATATTATACATTCCTGTGGTTTTTATAAAACAAAGTCGCACGATATTTCTCAAACTTGCAAAATACTTGTCCGTGATTACGGAGGTGTGGTTCCGGATACTATTGAAGAATTAATAAAGCTTCCGGGTGTAGGAAGAAAAACTGCAAATCTTGTGGTGGGAGATATATATGGAAAGCCCGCAGTAGTTTGCGACACTCACTGCATTAGAATAACAAATCTTCTTGGGCTTACGACAACAAAAAATCCTGCCAAATGTGAGGCCGAGCTCAAAGCAATTCTTGATCCAAAAGAGTCAAATGATTTTTGTCATAGGCTTGTGCTCCATGGAAGGGCAGTCTGTATTGCAAGAAGGCCTAACTGCAACGAATGTGTGCTCAAAGAAATTTGTGAGCATACTCAAACACATCGATTAAATAAATGAAATAATTTGTTTACAGAAAATTGACATTATAATATATTGAAAATAGTGCATTTGCGATTTATAATATTCTTATATTTTATTACCTGAAAGGAAGTTAAAATAATGGCTTACGAGATCACAAAAGATTCTCTTATTGGCGATGTTCTTGACGAAGACAAAGAAACTGCTGTTTATTTCCTCGAAATGGGAATGCATTGCCTTGGGTGCCCCGCTTCGAGAGGCGAAAGTATTGAAGAGGCCTGCATGGTACATGGTGTTGACTGCAATGAAATGATCAAGAAAATAAATAACTATTTTGCAAATAAATGAATCAATAACCGGCAGCTATGAAAAATTCATAGCTGCCTTCGGTTTGTACGAAGTGAGGAAACTTGTTTTGGATAAACTTAACTCAAGGCTTGCTACAGCTGCCAATTTTGTAAGGAGCGGTACTATAGCTGCGGATGTTGGAACTGACCATGGCTATCTTATTTGCTACCTTATTAAAAATGGAATTTGCCGAAGGGGCTTTGCTACAGATATAAACGAAAAGCCACTCGAATCAGCAAAAGCACTTATTAAAGAACTGGGTTATGAAGATATAATTGAAACTGTGTTTACCGATGGACTCACCGGAATTCCAGAAAAAGCCGCAGATGAAATTTTAATCTGTGGAATGGGTGGGGAGACAATATGCAGTATACTTGAGCGATGCCCTTGGGTAAAGAGTGAGACTGTTCATCTTGTTCTTCAACCAATGACAAAAGCAAGTGCTCTTCGCCGCTGGCTCTGCGAAAATGGGTGGAGAATAGATGAAGAAAAAGCAGTAGAGGATGAAGGCCATCTTTATACTGTAATAAGCGCCTATTATTGCGGTGATTGTGAAACACCAGATAATATTTATTGTATTCTTGGAGAACTAATGGTAAGCTCTGATGATGCAGCGATAAAATATATGCGTTGGCAGGCGCGTATTCAAAGGGGAATAGCAAGCGGACTTTTACGCTCATCAACTGGAAAGAATGTTGCAGCCAGATATATTACCCTTGCAGATATGATAGACGAGCAGGCAGACGAGTTGGAGGCACAGAAACAGAATGAGTAGAATTATAGATTTTTATAGTTTCATTAACACCATAGCTCCATTTAATACCCAGGAAAGCTGGGATAACTCTGGATTTCTTGTCGGTGACGGAGAAAAGACAGTAAAAAAAGTGATAGTTGCTCTCGACGTGACCGAAGATGTTTTGATGGAAGCTAAAGAAAAAGGTGCTGAATTGATAATAAGTCATCATCCAGTGATTTTTGGTGCATTGAAGGAACTTCACCCAAATAACATTGCTTTTCTTGCCGCCGAAATGGGAATAGCGGTTATAAGCGCCCATACTTGCTTGGATATTGCGGACGGCGGGGTAAATGATTGCCTTGCTGAAAAACTTAAACTTAATAATGTATGTAAATGCAGTGACGAACTTGGGCTTTTAAGAATAGGTGAACTTAGTAACGCAATGTGTTGCCATGAATTTGTAGAATATGTTGCCGATAAAATTGGTGTTGGCGGGATAAAATATACGGGCACAGATAAGATTATTAGGAAGGTTGCGGTATGCGGAGGAAGCGGAGGAGAGTTTTATAAAGACGCTATGGCCGCTGGAGCTGACGCTTTTGTAACTGCTAACGTCAAACACAATCTGTTCCTTGATTTTAAAAGGGTAGGTTTCTGTGTTCTCGACGCAGGGCATTTTTGTACGGAAAATACAGTAATAGAACCATTAGCTGGTAAACTTGCAAAAAAATTTGTGGATAGTGAGATCATTGTATCAGAGGTTTTAAAGGATCCAGCTCTATATTGGGCAAAGTAGTAAGATTTTTTGGAAGAGAGGTGAGCAAGGTTGGCTCTTGATGGAATAACTTTGAGCATGCTCAAAAATGAATTAGAAGAAAAGCTTATTGGGGCCAGGGTAGATAAAATACATCAACCTTCAAAAGAGGAACTCGTTATTTCTTTTCGCTGGAATGGCAGAAACGATAAATTGCTCATATCAGCATCGGCTTCTGCTCCAAGGGTACATTTTACAGAAGCACATGTAGATAACCCTAAATCCCCACCCATGTTCTGTATGCTCATGCGTAAGCACCTTAGTAGTGCGAAGCTTATCAAAATAGAACAGTTTGGCCTTGAACGGCTTTTGCATTTTTCATTCTCTACTTATAACGATTTTGGCGATCCTATAATTTTAAAACTTTCGGTCGAAATAATGGGAAGGCACAGCAATATTATTCTTGTTGGAAGCGATGGAAAAATAATTGATGCAATAAAACGTGTTACAGCCGATATGTCAAGTGTTCGCCAAGTCATGCCCGGAATGACGTATGTTTTTCCGCCGTCACAAAATAAGATGAATATTCTAAATTTGGACTATATGTCTTTTATTGAGAGGCTAAAAAACGGAAGGGACATCCCTCTTTCAAAAGCATTGATGGAAAACCTTGACGGTGTTTCGCCAATAGTTTGCCGCGAAATTTCAGAAAAAGTTACCAATGCGATTGACACTACTGTCAAATCTCTTAATAATGAGGAATTTGAATCCCTAGTAAATGAAATAGAGGGCCTTTCTGAAAGTGTCAAAAAATGTGAATGTAAACCTTATATAGTTGCTGAAGAAAATGGGCAACTGGTGGATTTTACTTTCATTCCTGTAACTCAATATGGAAACGCAATGTCTGTAAAACAAGCTGACTCTTTTAGCTCAATGCTGGATAGATTTTATTATGATCGTTCGAGCGCTGAGAGAATGAAGCAGCGTTCAAGCGACCTTTTTCGCTTTGTTGTAAGTTTGGGCGACAGACTTTCGAGAAAACTTGATATCCAGCGCCAGGAGCTTATGCGATCAACTGAGAGAGAAACTCTCCGCGTAAAGGGTGAACTGATACACGCAAATATAAGAAACATTGAAAAAGGTATGAGCTCGGTAATCCTTGAGAATTATTATGAAAATAATAATCCTGTTGTTGTAAAACTTGACCCAAGGCTTTCTCCAAATCAAAATGCACAACATTATTTTAGTGAATACCGTAAGGCAGATACTGCTGAACGCATGCTCAAAAAACTTATTGAAAAGGGAGAAGCGGAGCTTTCATATATTGAATCGGTTTTTGACCTTCTTTCAAGGGCAAGAACGGATAGTGAAATTCTTTCTATACGAGATGAACTCGTTTCTCAAGGTTATCTTAAAAACCATGGCCAGAAAAGCCAAAAGCCTTTTAAACTTGCTCCAAAGGAGTATGTTTCCAGTGATGGATTTAAAATTCTGTGTGGACGCAATAATTTGCAGAACGATCAGTTGACATTTAAGATTGGAAGAAAAAGTGATATTTGGTTCCACACGCAAAAAATTCATGGCTCACATACTGTAATAATTACGGAGGGAAGGGAAGTACCTCCGTCGACTCTTGAACAGGCTGCCATTATAGCGGCTTATAATTCAAAAGCAAGAGAATCATCACTTGTTCCAGTGGATTATACCGAAATCAAAAATGTAAAAAAACCTTCAGGCTCGGCACCGGGAAAAGTTATATATGAGCATTATAAAACGGCTTATGTTAGGCCCGCTCAGTTTGAAAACTATTTTGAAAAATAATAAAGGTCTGCATATTGATTAAGGCAGACCTTTTATTGTGTTAACTTTTAGGAAGTTAGTTGTAAAACAATTAATAAACAAAGAGCTAAATATTTCTTTCTCTCCTTGTTTCTGTACT
>CAZNVF010000099.1:0-5314 GCA_964576395.1 uncultured Oscillospiraceae bacterium | reverse complement strand
TTTAAATACAGGGCAATTAGCACCATTAAGAGCAAGAGCTACAAGCTCCTGACCCTCATCTGGGTCATTGTACCATTCAAGCATAGGGGCAAGATGGGCCGCAAACTCATCTTTGCTAAGCTTTTCTGCCTCTTCCTCAAGTTTGATGACCGGAATGGTCTTTATTGGAAGTTTTGTTTCCTTAGAAAAAGCAATGGTTGAGCCTGAAATATCCATTGTTTGGGTACCAGCGCCTATAACAGTAGCACGAATAGTCTCCACAGGTTCGACTATCCTATCTGCAAATGGCGCAAAAACGTCATTTACAGCTCTTGCAAGCACGACGCCAATATCATTATAAGGGAAATCACCTTCACTGGAATCTAAAGGATGATAAATAAGGTTGCCCACACCACCAGAAAATGTAACATACTTGATATCCTCAACATTGTGAAGAGGGTGGTCAGTGGTCATAATAGCAAGGTCATCTTTATCAAACTCTTTAAAACCAAGGGTAGTTGCAAGAACCTGTGCCATTAGAACACAAGCTTTATATATTTCTTTATATTCAATTTTATTACCAACTTTGATATTAATTCCGTGTTTTTCACAGAGTTTTCCAAGATGGTCCGAAATGTAAAGTACCTTACCAGAAGCATCAAGTTTGATAAGGCGCCCTCCGATATCGAAACAACCGGTGTCTACTGGGCGATTTTCTTTAAACACCGCGATGTTCGAAGTACCACCACCGATGTCCGCATTGGCCATCACAACATGATTTTTAAGCGACATAGAAGAAGTTCCCGCACCGCGGCCTGCAATAACGCCTTCAAGGTCATTGCCTGCTGTCGCCACTACAAAATCACCGGCGAGACCAGACATTACATTGAGAACGCCCCTTGCATTTTCTTTCCTTGCGGTCTCACCTGTGATAATAACCGCGCCTGTGTCAATATCCTCAGGTTTAAAACCAGCATTGGCATATTCATCAACAACAATTTTATGTACCGCTTCCTCATCAATGGTTCTTTCATCCTGAAGCGGAGTGGTATAGATATGGCTCTGATAAACTATCTCTTTGTCAGTTATTTCAATTCGGGGAACCATGTATTCGCCCGAAGTATTCTCTATGGTAAACCTGCTGAAAATAATTTGTGTTGTTGAAGTGCCGATATCAATGCCTGCGCTTAATATCTTTTCTTTCATCGCCTTATTTCTCCCTTTTTATTTGTAATTGTATAAAATAAAATACAAACAGCATATACGTTCTGTCAATAATCTGTGAGATCCATATTATCAATAAAATCTATCAGTTCGTTAACCCCCTCTCCGGTATATGCACTAGTTCTAAGTATCGGACGCGCTCCAGACATTCTTAAAAAATTTTCAGCAACTTCAATGTCCTCTTCGCTTTTTCCATCTATTTTTGTGACAACCCCAATAGTTGGCTTTGCAAAAGTCATGCTGAACATTTGAGGAAGTCTCCCCATTCCGTTTCCCGCATCATGAACAAGCACCACTATATCCGCATCGCATGCTGCAGTTATACATGCGCGCCAAAGGCCACTCTGATCTATATACTCTCCAGGGGTATCTATCGCATCGTCATGCACAATTATTTCCTGAGTCTTTTTATACTCAATAACTTCCTTATGCATGGCCTGTAGAAGTGTAGTTTTGCCCACTCTTGAGCGCCCCATTAAAATTATTTTTCGCAGCTTTCTATCAGTCTGTTCAGAACTCATGCTCAAGTCCTCGTAATCCCAATAGTTGTATAATGCATATCCGCAAAGCGGTCCACTACTGCATGAAGCGCTGAATCAACGGCGCCAATCTCACCAACAAATACAACCGCACCGGAAAAACGATCTACAAACCCAAGTTTAACTCTTGCAGCTTTAGTGCAGATATCCGCAGCAATAATAGCGCTTTCAGCAGGAGTAATGGTGATAATGCCAATCGCTTCACTAAACTCATCAGTAAGACCAAGTTTTTTATAAATCATTCTGTCCGGTTTAGATATGCGGTGTGCAAGAGTCACCTGCTTGCCCGGAACATACTCTTGTATCGAGCGAGGCGGCAAAGAATATTCATTTACTTGCGACATTATATTTGCTCCTTCTGTTTTCAACATCAATATTTAATATATACAAAATTTACGCACTTGTAAACAAAGTAATTCCTATACATTTAATATTATACAAGCATCGTTTCATTTTGTAAAGAGCAAAACTAAAAAAATAGTTAGAAGTTTTTAGGTATTTTTTCAATTTTGCTTTTGACATTTTAATCAACTAAAGTGAAATAACTTCTCCAATGAGCATCTTTTCAAAGCTTTTGAGCATTATTTTCAAAATGTAATTTTTTTGTTAATTTTTGGGCATAAATATAACAAACCAGCTAACAAAAAAAGAGCCTTTCGGCTCCCTTTAGAGTTTTGCATTTTTCCTTGCAGTGCTCAGAAAGAAAAATCTACATTTCTAATGTGCTCAATACAATAATCAAAATATTTGTGGTAAAGTTCATTTCCCTCTTTTTCAGTTTTTTCATCATCGGGGCGCCGTATCACTCCCGCATAGACCTTACCGATATCTATATATCTTCCGTCGCCGCTTCTACGGCAAAGCAAATACATAGAAAACGCTCCTGAACGTGAAATCGACTCATAAAGACCTATATTTCTGCGGCGTATTTCATCAAAAAACTCATTCTGTGCTGAACGTGCAATTATATGATTTGGCATAAAAATATCAAGTACTCTATCCGCAGTGAAAGCGTAAAGAATGCTTCTGTTCCTCGCCTCAAAGTCTGAAGCAACATTTTTTTCATATGCAGCACCGCCCTCATTTAAAAGAGCCGCAGCCAAAGCTTTACCTATATCGTGTGCCTTCTCAAGGTTCCCATTCTCGCGTTCATGACTATAAAGCCTTGCCTCTGCATCGCTTTCGTCAACAATATCTACATTAACGCCTACTATCTTCATGTCGCTGTCATCCATTTTATACATTCTTTTCGCCTCCTTTAGATTTATAATTGCAAACCTGTAAAAAACGGGACAAATGCAAGCGCTTTGCCCCGAAATTATTTGTTAAGCTCATTCCTCACCTTTATAAGCGCCTCAAGAGCTTCCCCGGGCATAGTACATGTTCCAATAGGATGAGGTACGCTGCTGTAAAATCCGTGATAGTCGCTTCCTCCTGTTGGAACAAGCCAATACTCCTTGATTATCTTCTTGATCTCCTCTCGGTCGCTGTCGCTGTTGCGCGGATGTGAAAGCTCTATTGCCTGTATCCTTCCGTCTTTAGCAAGTTCCCATGCAAGGTCAATTGAATCATAGTAGCCCGGATGAGCAAGACACGCAATCCCTCCAGACTGGCGTACAATGTCCGCGACCTCCCTTACGTCGGGGAAATTCGGTTCATAAGGAATTTCGCGGAAAATTGCATAAAGGTCGGTAAATACCGCATATGTATATCCCCTATCCATTAGCGCTCTTACAATATGCTGGCGATAAAGACACTGTGAAGGACCAGCAGCTTTTAATACATCATCATAGTTAATAGGATAGTTTTTAGACACTTCTTCGATAACAGGCATTATTGCCCGGTTACGTTCAGCCAAAATACCTTTAGTGAGTTTTTCAAGCTTTTCCATTTTTCTTGGCATATAGCAAAGCAGATGAGCCATTCTTCCGGTTTTACAGTCATGGGTCGTAATCTCAAGGCCGGGTATTACACGAATGCCCTTGCGTTTTCCAAGGTTTACTGCCCTTTCTACACCTGCCATTGTATCGTGATCCGTAAGCGCAATAAAATCCATTCCAGCATCAATAGCATATTCAACAACTTGGTCCACTGGCGTAGAACCATCTGACATTGAGCTATGACAATGAAAATCTCCTACCACTGTTGTTGCTCTCACCCTTTCACACATACAATAATACAACAGTATTATACAACATCTTTTTTTAATATTCAAGCCTGTAAATTACAAAAAACCGCTCTTTTACTTGTTTTTTATTAAATTCATCGACCACCATATGGCATGGCTATTTTTTATTGCATTGGCTTCTCTCGGCAATAAAAAATCTGATGCAAAATTAAAAAATACGGTTGACAAAATTGTTTTTGCTTGCTATAATAGCAAACGTGTTTAAAAGGTGCGGGTTTAGCTCATCTGGTAGAGCGCGACCTTGCCAAGGTCGAGGTAGCGAGTTCGAGCCTCGTAACCCGCTCCACAAAATCCCGGAAACAGAAGTTTCCGGGATTCTTTTTATCTCATTTTTTTAAAAGTTTATGAGTTTGGGTCAATAGCTAAAATAATTTCGAAAAGATAGTGCAAAAAGATCTCTTTTTTGGTATAATAAATTACCACAGATTTTAAGGAGGCGGAGACTTGGCTTACCGTGTTATTGTAAAGTGCGGCGGAGGGGCTTTTTTTGTTCCCAACGAAGCTGCTGAAAATCTTAAACTATGCACTGCCGCACAGCTCCGCGTTCTTTTGCTTACCTTAAGCAGGGGCTATTCTGAGATGACGCCCGAAACTGCTTCCACTGAACTTGGAATTACTGTTGATGACGCAAAGGACCTTCTTGATTACTGGGTGGCTAGAGGTATACTTGAATATGATATTGGTTCCACCACATCTCCGCTGTCAAACACTCAAATTCAAGCAGAGACCAAAACTACCTGTACTGCTCCTGTTTCTTCACCTTCTGCTGCCGTAAAGCCACCAGAGATGAAAATGACCATGAAAGAAGTCGAGCGTCTTCAAAAAGAAGACCCTGGTATTGCTTTTGTTCTTCACGAGGCGGAACGCATACTTGGAACCTCTTTCACAAGCGCCGACACTTCCACGCTTGTTTGGCTTATCTCTTGGGCTGGAATAACGCCTGAAGTTCTTGTAATGGTTATAGAATACTGCAGCACTCTCGGCAAGAAAAGCCTTCGCTACATACAGAAAGTTGCCCTTGAGTGGCTTGATGCTGATATAGACTCTGTAGAGAAAGCTGAGGAACGCATCCGTGCTTTGAACGACGCCAGAAGCTGGGAAGGTAAAATAAAATCCATTTTGGAAATACATGGCAGGAACCTCGTTTCAAAAGAGCGTGAATTCTGTGAAAATTGGCGAATGCTAGGGCTTTCACCCGAACTCATTCGTGCGGCTTATGAACGCACAGTTGAAAAAACGGGCAAACTTTCTTTTCCGTATCTCAACAAAATACTCATAAGTTGGAAGCAAAAAGGCATCAACACCCCGGAAGAGGCATCAGCAGAAGCAAATGTAAAGACGCAGATGGACAAGCCCTCTTTCGACATAAATGAGCTTGAACGCA
>CAZNVF010000098.1:0-5357 GCA_964576395.1 uncultured Oscillospiraceae bacterium | reverse complement strand
AATAAAATAAAGGAACTATCCGTTTCTCTCGGCTATGCGGCTTCACCGAAAGAATACAAGCAGAACCATGATGGGTTCAAAGGCCATGTGGGAGATATTTCAGCCGTAATCAGAATGGCCGTTACCGGACGCGTAAACAGTCCTGATATGTTTACCGTTATGAATATTCTTGGGAAAGACGAAGTGGAAAATAGACTTTTCAAGGCTCTTGAAAGCCTTTAATGTGATAAGAGCGTTCGCCAGAAAATCAGAAAGAAAGGATACAAGTTATGCCCGAAGAAGTATCTAATTTTATACATGATATAATAGACAAAGATTTAGCGGAAGGTGTGAACACTGAGGTACACACACGATTTCCACCGGAACCAAATGGTTATCTCCATATAGGTTCCGCAAAAGCCATTTGGATAAATGCCTCCACCGCAGAGAAATATCATGGCAAGTTTAATCTTCGCTATGATGATACCAACCCGGCAAGGGAGGATGACGAATATGTACAGAGCATTTTACAGGATATCCGCTGGCTCGGCTACGAGCCCAATGGTGGAATATTTTATGGTTCCGATTATTTTGACAAATGTTACGAATTCGCTGAGAAGCTCATTGCGGATGGCAAAGCCTATGTTGATGATTTGACTCGAGAGGAGATGCAGGAGTATCGAGGCAACGACGCTGGAAAACCCAGCTGTCCAAGCCCTTACAGGGATAGAACTCCGAAGGAGAACCTTGATCTTTTCCGCAGAATGAGAAATGGAGAATTTCCGGATGGGTCCAGGACCCTTCGCGCTAAAATAGATCTCGCAAGTCCAAACATGAACATGCGTGACCCGGCGATCTACCGCATAAAACGTGCTACACACCACCGTCAGGGCGACAAATGGTGTATTTACCCTCTATATGATTTTGCCCACCCAATACAGGACGCCTTGGAGGGCATAACCTATTCCTGCTGCTCCATCGAATTTGAGAATCACCGTCCGCTTTATGACTGGGTGGTAGAAAATGTGGGCTTTACTAAGCCTCGCCCTCACCAGTACGAGTTTGCCCGCTTAAATGTCACCTACACCGTTATGAGTAAACGTTATTTGCGCGAGCTGGTTGAAACGGGCATAGTGGATGGCTGGGATGACCCGAGAATGCCCACACTCTCAGGAATGCGTAGACGGGGATATACTCCTTCTTCCATAATCGAGTTTGTAAAAACCGCTGGTGTATCAAAGGCTTACTCTATAGTCGATATGGAGCTATTGGAACACTGTATTCGTGATGAACTTAACCATACTGCGCAAAGAAGAATGGCTGTAATTGATCCTGTAAAAGTTATTGTTACCAACTATCCAGAAGATAAGACCGAATATTTTGAGGTGGCAAACAATGTCAACGACCCGGAAAGCGGAAGCAGAAAGGTAGAATTTAGCCGTGAGCTTTACATTGAGCGGGAAGATTTCAGCCCGGTCCCGCCGCCAAAATTTTTCCGTCTTAAACCTGAAGGCGAGGTCCGCCTCATGGGTGCGTATATCGTTAAGTGTGAAAGCTATGATACAGATGAGGAAGGAAACGTCACTGAAATTCGCGTTACAGCGGATCTTGAGACCGAAAACGGAATGCCTGCGGACGGGCGGAAGGTAAAGGGCACTATCCATTGGGTGGATGCAAAAAGCGCCGTTGATGCGAATGTGCGTATGTATGGGAAACTTTTTACTGAGGCTAACATGGTGAACTTACCAGAAGGCAAGACTTACAGTGATTATCTAAATCACGACTCCGTCAGGGAGTACAAAAATGCAAAGCTCGAAGCTTCGCTTGCAAATACAGATGAAAATAAACGCTTCCAGTTTGTCCGTATGGGATATTTCATTCGTGACAGCAAAAATCCGGGAGTATGGAACAACATTGTAAATCTTAAAGATAGCTGGGCAAAAGCTAAAAAGTGAACAAAAAGAGCAAGCGTCTACAGACGCTTGCTCTTTTTACTATTTTACCAAAATGGCATCGGAGACGCCAACAAAAATGTTTTATTCAGTTTGGAATTCCCTTTCAGCTTCCTGTTTTGCAATATGCTCGTCATATGCATAGAGCACGGCTTCTTCAAGAATTTTTCTTGCCTCAGGTGTTATTGGGTGAACTATGTCGCGAAAAACGCCGCTTTCATCTTTGCGACTTGGCATTGCGACAAAAAGTCGTTCTGGACCGGATATAACCTTAAGGTCGTGAACAGCAAGGTCATTGTCAATGGTGACAGAAACAAGGGCTTTGAGTCTGTCTGCCTCGTAGGTTTTCCTAATGCGGATATCAGTGATGTTCATAATATTGATCCTCCAAAAATGTTTTCTGGATAGATTCTTGACAGCATTGAGGGTTTTATTCAAAACCTACAATAAAATTTCTGATTTACACTGATATTTATATTGCGGTTAAGGTATTTTCACGCTCCGGAGCTAAAATATAGTTTTCGCCAATTAGGATACAATAACAAAAAATATCCCCGCAGTAAAATATACGGCGAGGGTGTTTTTCAACAAAATTAAAATCAAGTAATAATTTTGGTTGCCGCATCGGTGCCATCGTCTTCATATACATGGAAAGTATCAAAATCAAGAAAGACATTTTCACCAATCTCATATTGGTCATAAGTTTCTGGAGGAGCTATAACACGGACGCCCTTTCCGTTAGGAAGACGGACATAACAGTCGTTGACGTCACCCATAAATGTTTTATTGTCCATTATACCATGGAGTTTGCCGCTCTCTCTGGAGAGGTGAATGCTTTCAGGGCGAATGGCAACAACAGCGTTACCTTTTATGTCTCCGTCGTAATCAATAGATTGATCAGTGCCAGTGATGTTGACCTTTCCACTTTCGGCAGTGCCTTTAATAAAGTCGACTTTACCGACAAAGGCAGCGACAAACTGATTTGCAGGCTTGCGGTATATTTCCATAGGTGGACCAACCTGCTGAATAACGCCATCGTTTATGACAATAACTTTGTCGGACATTGTCATGGCCTCAACCTGGTCGTGAGTAACATATACAACGGTAATGCCAAGCTTTTTCTGAATTGCTTTGATCTCAAAACGCATGCTTTCGCGAAGCTTTGCGTCAAGGTTGGAAAGAGGCTCGTCAAGAAGAAGAAGATTAGGCTCTGCAACAAGGGCTCGCCCAAGAGCTACACGCTGCTGTTGGCCACCGGAAAGCTGAGATGGAATACGGTCAGCATATTGGCTCAGGTGAACAACCTCCATAATAGTATCTACCTTCTGTTTTATCACATTCTTAGGAAGTTTCTTTATTTTTAGAGGGTACGCAATATTGTCAAAAACTGTCATATGGGGCCATACAGCATAGCTTTGAAATACCATTCCGATATCACGTTTTTCAGGAGGGACGAAGGTTTTATCGGAACTTACTACTCTATCATTGATGGTTATAGTGCCAGATGTGGGCTTTTCAAACCCGGCAAGCATACGAAGCATGGTGGTTTTTCCACAGCCTGATGGGCCAAGTAAAGTTACAAACTCCTTATCCTCAAAAACCTGATTAAATTCTTTAAGAACTTCCACGTTACCGAAGCATTTTCTTACTTTATCTATCTTTATAACAGACATCTCTCTGAATCTCCTTTCAACTTAAATTGAGAACTTACCTTTGGTTGCTTTATTGAGCACCCAGTTTATCACTATAACAAAAATCAAAATAGCAGCGGCCATTGCCGAAGCGGTTTGCTGACTGTGATAGGTTTGGTACTGATAAAGTTCATAACCAATGGTTTTGGTGTTGGTAGAGTAGAGAAGAGTCGACATTGTAAGCTCGTAGAAACAGGGCATGAAAATGAGGAACCAGCCGGCTACTACCGAAGGTGCAATGAGGGGAAGTGTAACATCTTTAAATCGTCGCAGCCAACTTGCACCAGAAATCTGTGCAGCCTCTTCAAGGGATTCATGTATCTGAGTCATTGCAGACACAATTGTGCGCATTCCCATCAGTAAGTATTTAATCATGTATGCAACGATTATAATGAGCAAAGTGTTATAGATGTTAATGACAAATTTACCGCTCATGGTCATTATTAGGCCAAGGGCAATAACAATGCTCGGAGTTCCGGAACCAAGTGTTATAAGAAAGTCTGGAATATGACGACCACGTGCCCTGGTTCGAGTAAGTAAGTAAGCCATCACGCAGGAGATAACTATGCCAGCGGTGGCCGCAACGGAAGCAGAAATTATTGAATTCTTGGTGGAGTTAAGTATTTGCTTACGCGTAAAGACAACCTGCCAATATTTGAGGGTGAAGTTGCCAGCGTCAAAGAGACTTTTCCCCATGTTTACGGTGAAAGAGGTAGCGAATACGGTTGCAAAAGGAATAACAACAACAATAATAGCGAAAACTATTACAAGAAGTGTTGCAGGAATGCGCCATTTACCAAGGTCAACTATGTTTGGTCTAGTGGATTTTCCTGAAACGGTTACGTATTGTTTACGGCCAACGACAAAAGTGGACACATAAAGCACTAAATTTGCAATTAGCATCAGAAATACCGCAAGTGTAGTAGCATCAGAAAGGCCGTCGCTGGAGCCGATATATACAAAGTCAATAATACGGGTGGTAACAGTATCTACATTACCCGGCGCACCGATAATAGAAGGAATGCCGTAGCATGATGCAGCAGATACAAAAACAAGAAGCGCTGCGGCAACAATACTCGGAGCCATCATGGGAAGAGTAATAGTTGCAACGGTTTTAAGCGGATTAGCGCCGGAAATTTTAGAGGCTTCTTCAAGAGAAGGATCCATTTTTTCCATAGCACGGGAAATAGTTATAAAAGCGTAAGGATAGTAAAAAGTAGTCAAAACCCAAATAAGTCCGCCAACGCTGTAAATGTTGAAAGGTGGTTCAGAAAGACCAAAAAGGTTTTGAAGGAACACATTAAGTGTTCCAACGCTTGGGTTAAGAAGTCTTAACCATGCCATTGCACCAACATAAGGCGGAACCATATAGGTCATAACGAAAAGCGTACGGAAGAATTTTTTAAAGTATAAATTGGTACGGCCAACAAGCCAAGCAAGCGGGAAAGCTATGATAACACCGAGTATCATGGAAGAACCTGCCGTTACCACAGTATTGCGCAAAGCCGTCCAGTTAAGAGGGTAGGTGTATACACGCTCAAATGCCTCTAGGGAAAAGCTGCCGTTTGGGAAAAACGCCCTATAAACGAGATAGAGAAGAGGAAAGACCTCAAAAATTACCAGGAAAGCAATAATTGCGAAAATAATTATCCATTTCACATCAAAGTAGAATTTTTTTTGTGCGGTTGGCTTTTCCACAGCTAATATATTTGCCATGACACAACCCCCTTTTTAT
>CAZNVF010000097.1:0-5586 GCA_964576395.1 uncultured Oscillospiraceae bacterium | reverse complement strand
CACCAACAATAAAAAAGCCTTGAAACTTATTTGGTTTCAAGGCTTTTTTGTTGCCGAAAAAAGGCTTTCACGGCGCTTGAGCTTTATACTGAAACTCAACATTCAAAGGCCTTGGCTGATAAGTCATTAAAATAGCATAAAAAGCAGGATTTTTCTGTATTATATTGACTTTCTGTAATTCCAATGCTACAATAAAGTCGCTACACAAATTTAATATCTTGCTTATCATTAAAGTGTGTGTTTTTATCTTTCGGTAAAAATACAAGCTCTATTTTCGCATACTTTTTTGATAAGCGTAAATTTGTGTAGCAGCAATCGGAGCTATGTGTTTTTCAGTGCGTGGCTTCGGCTGCGCACTTTTTTATTATACGGAAAGAGGTGAAAGTCAAATGGATTATGAAAAAATGATGCAGATTGCGTTGAAAAATTTAAATAAATCTGTAAGATATAATACTCCATTTGAAGTAAAGAATTTATTTAACGGTGCCGAATGGGGAGCAGTAACAAAGGGCGACAAAATATCATTCGGCAAGTATTTTGCCAATGAAGTAAAAGAGAAAAATCTACCAGAAGTTGTCAGACTCGAAAAAGGTAAAAACAATCATGCAAGATACATGAAAATTAAGGGGGAAAAATAATTGGGATTGGGTACAATTATATTCTATCTAATAAGTGGTATAGGATTTATCGTAGTTGGTTTTTATATGTTTGAGGATACCAACTTCTGGGGAGGAATAATGATTGTTTGTGGCGGATTTTGTTTATTTGGCGCGACATGTTCATTAGGCGAATACTCAACCGAATACTTTAGCAAAAAGGAACTCAACCATGCTGTTAAAAAGGGTAAATGGGAGTTCCCTTGCGAAGAGTTCTATAACAAATGTAAAAATATGGGAATTACATCTTTTAAAGATGAATTTTCTATAAAAAAAGCACAGCAGATTATGGCGAAAATTCTTGATGAAAACAAAGTTTATGAAAAATATTATTCCATTTATTTAGAGCCAAAAAAGATGCAGGAACTTTATAAAAATGGTCCGAAATATAAAGAACAGCGTATCAAGATTGAACAAGAGAAGAAGAATAAAGAAGTTATTAAACAAAAAGAAATAAAAGAAGTTAAACCTAACGAGGAAAATGAAAAACGTGTAAAACAGTATGCGGAACTTTCTGTACTTAAAGGTGCGAAGAAGAGAGCGAGAATGCTTTCCTTTATAACAGAAGAAAAGAAAAAGAAATATGATACTATCTGCAAGAAGAACCAAACCGTTGACAACTACAGCGACTATCTTCTTAATCGCGCAGAGCATAACAATTCCAACTGGGCAATAGCCGGTGGAATTGCGGAAGGACTTGCCGGGCCGGCGGCGGGAGTTGCCGCCGCGGTAGATGCCATGTCCAGAGAACAACAGATACAGGAAGACAACCGTACTTTGGAACAATGTGCTGTGAACCTCAAATATATAAGTAGGACAAAGTTTAGCGAAATGATTAGCGAAGCAAAGGCTGAATATGAAAAAGCTCTTGCGGAAGAAGAATCTGCAAAAAATAAAGTTGTTCTTTCTAAACCCGAAGGCAAAGAAATTGCAAAAAACATAGAAACAGCAAAGACAAAAGTAACAAAACATAATGACGGTGTTCTTGAAGTGAAGGCTGAAGTTTCCATAAAATCTCCGCTGAAGCTCGATGTTCCCGGAAAAACAAAAATGGTTATTGACGGAACCCTTTCGGGCAAAATTTATTATAACGGAAAATTTGTTGACGATGTAAAACTTATTTTGCCTATATACGGAATCATGAACGGTTCAAAACAAACTGTCACAGCAACAGGTTACTGCACAAAATCTGCGGAATACGAAGGCGAATATACAGCTAAAATCACAGATGCTGCAAACCTTTGGGTAATGGAGTATTAAAGATACAGAAAAACTTGAGCACGGTTTTTGCCCCGTGCTCAAAATTTTTTTATTAAAGCAAAAAAAGAAAATATCCCGCCGCCTTGTTAGGGGGTTTGACTTTCGCTTGGGATTGTGATATCATATATAATTAGAATAAAATAAGTGTTTCTAATGATATAATGGTTTTCACTTTTGAAACAAAAATCAGGAGGGAAAATGTTTTATGAGTGATACTCATGATCAAATCAGAATAGTGCAGGAAACCGTTGCGGGAAAAGAGATAACCTTTGCCCATGTCATAGGCGGCCCAGCACCCATTATATATCAGAAGCTTGGCCTTAACCCTTCAATAGATTATGGAGCCTGCGCAATAGGAATTATGAACCTTACCCCGCCGGAATCTGCCGTTATTGCCTCTGATATTGCTGTAAAAAGCGGCGACGTTTATCTTGGCTTTGCCGACCGCTTTACTGGAACAATGATAATAACCGGGGATATTGCAGATGTTACTGCTGCGCTTAACCAGGTTGTTGAATATTTCCGTGACGTTCTTAAATATGTTGTTTGTGATGTGACTAAAAGGTAGGAAGCGCTTTTATGGGGAACCGTATGACAAGGGAAGAATTCCTTGAAAAGATATTCTCTCAAAAGTATGATGAGCTCAAAAATGAAAATCTTCGTCTTGTAAGGGTAAACGTTCCGGGTAAGGAGATAACCCTTGCCCAGCTTATAGGTGCTTCGCAGTCCAGAATCTACGAAAACATGAGCCTTCATATTGGCACGCATTTTGGGGAAGATCATACAGGCGAATCTATTGGGCTTTTACATATTGTTCCGGGGGAGGCCACAGCCGTTGCCGCTGACATCGCGGTGAAAAACGGTAACGTTGAAATTGGTTTTTTAGACCGTTTCCGCGGCTCTGTTATAATCCTTGGCAGCCGCTCGGATGTAAGAAGTGCCCTTGAGGGAGTTATTGATTTTTTCAAATATAAACTTAAATTTGTTGTTTGTGATATTACGGAAGTATGATTACATTATGAAAAAACTTTTTTTAATGGGCCGAAGCGAAGCAGGAAAAACAACCCTTACCCAGGCACTTAGGGGTGAAGATCTTCATTATCACAAGACCCAATATACATACACTGGCGCAGATATTATAGATTCTCCTGGCGAATATGCAGAAACAAAGCGTTGTGGCCTTGGCCTTGCCTGCTTTTCATTTGAGGCCGATGTTATTGCCCTTTTGATGGCGGCAGATGAACCCTTCAGCGTTTTTGAGGCAGACTGTCAGTGTTATACAAATCGGCCGCTTATAGGAATAATTACAAGAATAGATTCACCTTTTGCTAATGTTCCCATGGTAAGAAACTGGATGGTAATATCTGGCTGTGAACGTATTTTTGAAGTTAGCAGTGTGACCCGTGAGGGACTAGATGAACTTATGGATTACCTTAAAGACGACCCAATAAAGCTGACTTGGCAGCAGGCTAAGGCGCGTCAGGCTCTTGGTTTAAATGAGTGGGATGATCCTTCAAAATATTACCGTAAATAAAAATTAGCAGAAAGTCAATGGGGCCGTTTTGCAGACGGCCTTTTTTTATTGTCTAGCGAAGCAAGGGTAATAAAAATGACTAAGCTATAGGGCGGTTTTCTTTTTAACCTTTTAATTGCAACCGCTTTCCTGAAAAGTTCCTCTATTTTTTCTTTTGGCGCGGTTCCTCTGGAAAGCGCCGGTTTATAAGAGTAAATGGAAAGTTATAATAGCGCTCAGGTACAATGTAGCTTTCTGAAAATTTTCTAAAACGACCATCTACAGTTTTCATATGATTTAACAGAGAACTTACCATATCTGTTTATCAGTTCACGCTTTAGCTAGTTAGAATAGAAATGCAACAGTTATGTTACTGCATTTTATTTATCCTTTCTGGTCATTGACATAATTTTTATTCTTTGTTATAATACACGATGTTTTAAAACCTGTTAAAGGCTATGGATTTTTATAGATTTCATCTATTTTCGCCATACAGTCGCCCAAGTGGCAGCTGTATGGCTTTTTTGTGAAATAAATAAAAAAGGAGTAAAAAATGGATCAAAGTTATATGAAAAAACAGCCGGTTTTACAGCTTGTACTATCTATGTCACTGCCAATGATATTGTCGATGATGGTAAGCTCCCTTTACAATATCATAGACAGCTATTTCGTTGCAAAAATTAGTGATACAGCTATGACGGCTCTTTCTCTGGTCTTCCCTGTTCAAAACCTTATAAGCGCCGTGTGTATTGGCTTTGGAGTTGGTATGAATGCCGTAATCGCCTTTTTTCTTGGTGCTCAAAAGCATGAAAAGGCCAATGACGCCGCAACCCAAGGCCTTATTTTGAGCACCGCACATGGAATTTTACTGACTGCTGCTTCTATAATAGTAATGCCGTGCTTCTTGCGGTCATTCACTTCAGATATAGAAACCGTCTCTCTCGGGCTTCAGTATTCAAACATTGTTTTTAGCTTTTCGGTTTTTATCGCCATTGACCTTGCTTTTGAAAAAATATTTCAGGCAGTTGGAAAAATGACCGTCTCCATGATAAGTATGATGGCGGGCTGTATTGCAAATATTATTTTGGACCCCATATTTATATTTGGGCTTGGCCCGATACCCTCAATGGGAATTAAAGGCGCCGCCATTGCAACTGCAATAGGCCATGTGCTTACATTGATATCATATCTTGCTTTTTATATTTTCACGCCCATTCCTGTAAAAATAAATTTAAAAAATTTATGTTGGAATTGGAGCATGACTGGAAGGCTTTACTCAATTGGTATACCTGCTACACTCAATCTGGCTCTTCCATCCGTACTCATTTCAGCTTTAAACGCGATCCTCTCATCCTATTCTGAAGAATACGTACTCATTTTGGGAATCTACTATAAGCTTCAGACATTTCTTTATCTTTCCGCAAACGGACTTATTCAGGGCATACGCCCACTTATTGGTTACAACTATGGCGCCGGCGAAATAAAACGTGTAAAAAAGATCTATTCCACCGCAATGGCGCTTACTGTTTCAATAATGTTTGTGGGCACTGTGCTCTGCCTTACCATTCCCGATAAGCTGATTGGACTTTTTGTTGAAAGTGAAGAAAGCGTCTTAATTGGGGCCACTGCTTTGCGCATTATTTGCACAGGATTCGTCGTCTCATCCATATCCGTTGTTTCATCCGGTGCACTGGAAGGGCTTGGAATGGGACTGCCGTCACTGGTAATTTCCTTTTGTCGTTATCTTTTAGTTATTGTTCCTATCGCTTTTATTCTCAGCTATTTTTTCAAAGCCAACGGTGTTTGGCATGCCTTTTGGCTTACTGAAATTATTTCCGCAGCAATATCTTGGTTCATATATAGAAAAATGACAAAGACAAATCAAAATTAAAGCTATTCCGTAAAATAAAGGGGAAACAGATAGAAAACCGTCTGTAAACATGATATATTTAACACAAGGAACAGAGCGACAAATTCATAATTGGGTGAGGTAATATTGATTGGAAAGTTGGTTCACTGTTGAAGAAATTGACCGTGAAACATTTGCTATAAGCGAATATAAACACTGGGAAGAAACGCACTGCTATCTGTTATGCGGAAAGAAATGCGCTATTCTCATTGATACAGGTTTGGGTGTTTCCAACATTAGAAAAATTG
>CAZNVF010000096.1:0-5606 GCA_964576395.1 uncultured Oscillospiraceae bacterium | reverse complement strand
TGTTCATTTCTCAATCATTACTCGCTTATTATCTGCTTGTTCAATTTTTTTGTGCCATTCACGATATGCCGCTATTTGCTCCTTCGTCGCGTTGTGGGGGAAAATCGGCTCCCCTGTTTCCGGGTCATGCAAAACTCGTCCCATTTCTAACACCTCTTTTGGAGCTGGTATAAGAGCCATTATTTAAACCCTCCATTCACAATTCGCTTTATCTCGTTAGATAGTGGATTATTCGATGAATCGCTTATTGCCTCAGCAAAAGCCTCTGCATAGCTGGTTGCAGCGTAATCAGAAAGATTAACCCATTGTGCCGGCCTCATGCCAAGATTGCCTACAGCCTGAGTTACGACCCGTTCAGCGACCTTCCCTCTCGAGAAATCTTTTATGGCCATATATTTATCTATAGTGTCATTGACATTTGTAGAGAACGGCTCAACCCCTTTTTCGACAAATGCCTGCACAAACTCCAACGCATGGCCCATCTCATGTTGAATAATACCGTCAACGCCATTCTTCGGGGTCCAATAGCCTGCATCCACATTTTGCTTTATCATCTCGGCAATTTCATTAATGTCTGCTAAATCATTTTGCCCCAATATGAGTGATGTAGATACAATTCCGTTTTTATAACTCACGCCGAACGCCGCAACGCCAGTGTCCTTCGCCTTAGAAACCTTTACTTGCTGTATCATTCCAGCCAGTTGTGGGTACTTCTGTATAGAATCGGTTAGAGCGCTATTTATGGCGTTCATGGATTCAAGCGAAATGCCGGTTGTTTTTACTTTCGCAATCCCCAATTCATCACGCAAATAGCTTTCGGCTTCCTTTTTGCTTTTCGCGGAAGTGAATATGCTTTTGCTTATTCCCATTATAGCAGAATGTTCGGACTTTTCAACCTGTTTTTCTTGTTCTTTCCATTCTGCCCACTCTGAATAACTCATATCCTCAAAGAGCACACTCTTGCCTGTCTCCGGGTTTCTGGCGCGTCTCTGGGCATCACTGGTGTCTACATCGGACAAATAAGCAGTCAGTGTACAGCGACAATTATAGATCTCTTCAGGCGGGCCGTTCGGATCACCGGGGAACATGCATCCATTGGAGAATTTTTCATCGTTTGGGATGTGTATTTCATCCAACATAGCATGACTGTGGCGCGTTCTGCCGTCCAGCGTGGCAAGCCACTGCTTTTCCAGTTTAATCCCCATTTTTGTAGCAGAGCTAAAACTGTCTTGCCGTCCTGCGTTTTCTGCCGCCGTCAAAGCTGTCCTTGCGTTTCTTATCGCTGATGTCCTATTTGCGTCAGTTATATTTTGTATCCTTGTTGCAATCTTGCCTAAACTTTCACCCTGCAAAATTCCGCTTGTTATTTCCGCTGTTATTAATTGCTTGTTCCATCTCAAATCAATCGGGATATTTATGCTTGGAGCGGGAAGCAAATCCGTTTGTTCCGTTATAAGTTTTTTTACGGTGTTTTCATCATAAAGCGTAAAACCAATATTTCCGCATTGTTTTTCAAGCTCGTATGACATATAATTTCGGTTTACCGCGAAAATATCCGGCGTATTTTCATTGATATAATCAACCGCGATTTCGTTTGTGTGTGTAAGCCTTTCTGCGGCATCGTCTCTCAAGGCTTCAAAACGCTTTCCTCTCCCTATTTGGGCAAGTCTCCATTGTTCATATTCTTGCTCTGTTATTTTCCCACCGTTAAGCAAAGCCTGTTGCTCTTTATCGCGTTTTTCAAACGCGGCAAAGTAATTTTCAACCTTTTTTGAAAGGTCTTTATAGGCCGTTCTGTAGGTCTTTGTGATGCTCTATATGAAGTATTGCGGCAATTACACTATGGATGAAGGTAACACGATATACTTGCTGTTTCCGAAGAATATTAATGCTGATTATTAGTTGATAATATCAAAAGAGCCAGATTAAAGACCATAAATAGAATAATCTACAGTTAAAAAGTAAAGGCGCACCTTTCACAGGCACGCCTTTACTTTTTTGATTCTGAATTTATTCCTTATGGCACTGACCGTTTAGGGCACATCCGGAACATCCGCAACCGCAATCGCAAGCGGATTTGCCGGATTTTTTCTTTTTGACCATACTTGAAACAATAAGGCCAATAACCAAAACAAGAACAGCTAAAACAAGAATAGTGCCAAGGTTTGCAGTAATCCATTCAAACATATTTATTTCCTTTCTGCTTCATATGCAGGGGCTTTACGGAAGAGCATGTAAACCATTGCAGCTAAAACAGCTATGGCGACAACAGTACCAATGATGTTTCCCGCGCCAATGAACCACGCTCCGAACTGATATACCATAAGAGCAATAGCGTAAGCAAATACACACATATATGCAATAGCAAAGCAGGTCCATTTTGCATTGTTCATCTCTCTTTTGATTGCACCCATAGCAGCGAAGCAAGGCGCGCAGAGAAGGTTAAATAACATAAAGCTATATGCGGAAATAGCATTGTAATGCTGTGAAACAGCAAGAAGGAGTTCAGGGGTCTCTTCATCAACATCTTCACCAATCTGGAACAGAATGCCGAAAGTGGCGACAACGTTCTCTTTTGCTATAAGACCGGTGATAGTTGCAACTGTGGACTGCCAATTGCCAAATCCGAGAGGAGTAAAAATAAATGCTATAGCGCTGCCTATGACTGCGAGCAGGGAGTTGTTGTTGTCTTCAACCATGGTGAAGGCACCGTCTACGAAACCAAAGCCCTGGAGGAACCAAAGGATGACAGTGGAGAGAAGGATTATAGTTCCAGCCCTTTTAATGAAGGACCAGCCGCGTTCCCAAGTTCCGCGAAGAACGTTGCCAACGGAGGGTGCGTGGTAAGCGGGAAGTTCCATTACAAAAGGCGCGGGATCGCCTGAAAAGAGCTTGGTTTTCTTAAGAATAATACCGGAAATAATGATAGCAGCAACGCCTACAAAGTATGCGGAAACTGCAATCAGTCCGCTTCCGCCGAAAATTGCGCCGGCAAAAAGGCCAATGATAGGCATTTTAGCGCCGCAGGGAACGAAGCAAGTTGTCATGATAGTCATTCTTCTGTCGCGTTCGTTTTCAATGGTACGGGAGGCCATTACACCAGGAACGCCACAGCCTGAACCAATGAGCATAGGAATGAAGCTTTTACCGGAAAGGCCAAATTTGCGGAAGATACGGTCCATAATGAAAGCTACACGGGCCATATAACCAATATCCTCAAGTATGCAGAGCATGAGAAAGAGAACAAGCATTTGTGGTACGAAACCAAGTACTGCGCCGACACCGGACAGAATACCATCACAAATAAGCCCTACAAGTACAGGAGCTACGTTCCAGCTTTCAAGCGCAGCACGGGGGATCTCTACAAGCCATTCGGTGCCCAATACATCGTTGGTCCAGTCGGTAAGGAAAGTGCCGAAGGGGCCCATGGCTATCCAGTAAACCAGGAACATAACAACTGCGAATATTGGAAGTGCGAGAATACGGTTTGTAACGATACGGTCGATCTTGTCGGATACAGAAAGAAGACCGGATTTGTTCTTTTTATAACAGCCTTTGAGGATAGAAGCTATATAAACATAACGTTCGTTGGTGATAATACTTTCGGCGTCATCGTCAAGTTCTTCTTCAGCAGCTTTAATATCACTTTCAATGTGGTCAAGAACAGATTTTTGAATATTGAGCATTTCAAGCGCTTTTTCATCGCGCTCAAAAATTTTAATGGCATACCAGCGCTGCTGTTCGGCGGGCATATCATGTACAGCCGCTTCCTCTATATGAGCAATAGCGTGCTCAACAACCCCGGAGAAGGTATGCATCGGTACAGTTTTGGTGGAAGCAGCGGCTTTAACAACTTCTTCAGCAGCTTCCGTAACGCCGTCACCTTTAAGTGCAGAGATCTCAACCACTTTGCAGCCGAGCTCTCTTCCAAGTTCAGCCATATTGATCTTGTCTCCGCTTTTGCGGACGAGATCTATCATATTAACAGCAACAACGACAGGAATACCAAGCTCAGTTAGCTGAGTAGTGAGGTAAAGGTTACGCTCAAGGTTAGTACCGTCAACAATGTTGAGAATCGCGTCCGGTCTTTCATTAATAAGATAATTTCTTGCAACGACTTCCTCAAGAGTATAGGGAGAAAGGGAATAAATGCCCGGAAGGTCCATAATAACCACGTTATCATGTTTTTTAAGTTTGCCTTCTTTTTTTTCTACCGTAACTCCCGGCCAGTTACCAACGAACTGGTTGGAACCGGTAAGGGCGTTAAATAATGTTGTTTTGCCGCAGTTAGGGTTGCCCGCAAGGGCAATTTTTATTTCATTAGCCATAGTTCCACTCCTTTGAGGTTAGCTTTTGCTAACCGACTGTTCTTAAAAATCGGAGCTGAGCTCCGCTTTCTGCTTTAAAAAAGCAGATCATTCAACTTCTATCATCTCAGCATCTGCTTTTCTGATGGAAAGTTCATATCCACGAATAGTTACTTCAACAGGATCACCAAAAGGCGCAACCTTGCGAACAAAAATATCAACGCCTTTGGTTATTCCCATGTCCATAATACGCCGTTTTACTGGACCTTCACCATGAAGCTTGACAACTTTCACAGTTTCGCCGACTGCTGTTTCACGCAATGTTTTCAAGACTAAATCCTCCCTTTAAACCATAATCTTGTTTGCCATTTCCCGGCTTATTGCCACACGGGATTCTTTAACATTAACAATAAGGTTTCCACCAATGGTAGAAATAACTGTGACGCTCCCCCCAGCGACAAAACCCATATCTTCAAGATGTTTACGCATTTCCGGGGTTCCGCCAACTTTATGTATCATGTTTTCTTCACCAATATTTGCAAGGCTAAGGGGCATCATTGAAGGAATCCTCCTAAGTTAATTTGGTTAGTTTGGGCTAACTATTTAACAGTTTAACACTGATAGTATTATTTGTCAAGTGTATGGAAAGTTTTTTGCAGAAATTTTTTAACTGTCGGCAATCGTTTTGTAAAAACATCAACAGGTATTTTTTAGAATATTGATAAATATTATGAAATAAATAACGGTTTAAAGGCTGAATAAGAGAAGAAATTATAAAATATAAAACCCAAAAGTATAATTTCCTTTTGTGAATGAAAATATGGTAATATTATAATTTTCAGCACAGATTTTTTGGTATTTATAAAAAGAAAAGCGTAATACCAATTAAAAAGCAGCCCCAATGTTTGGAGCTGCTTTTTAAACTTCCTGTTAAAGATAACGGGTGAAAATCCACATAAAAAACCGGCAAGCTTCTTACTGAAGTTTGCCGGTTTTTGGTTGGGCCGGCGCGATTCGAACGCGCGGGATGACGGAGTCAAAGTCCGTTGCCTTACCGCTTGGCGACGGCCCAGTATAATCATTGATTAATTAAAATGCCCACAGCTGAAAGAACCATGGGCACGTTGTGCTATATGGGGTGGAGGGTGGGATTTGAACCCACGATCTTCAGAGCCACAATCTGACGCGTTAGACCAACTACGCTACATCCACCATACAGGGCGTTGATACACCGATGGTGCGCCAAGAGGGACTCGAACCCCCGACCCTCTGCTTAGAAGGCAGATGCTCTATCCAGCT
>CAZNVF010000095.1:0-5615 GCA_964576395.1 uncultured Oscillospiraceae bacterium | reverse complement strand
GCGGATTCTCCAATATGGATGTGGCCACAATTCATACATTGCCAAATAACCGTAGAGCCGCGTCTAAATACTTCTCCTTTCTGAACATTGGAGAGTAATTTCAAAAATCTCTCCTCGTGCTGAGCTTCAATTTTCGCAACATATTCAAACCGTACGGCAATATCGTCAAAGCCTTCTTCACGGGCTACTTTAGCAAAAGTAGAATACATTTCAGCCCATTCATAATGTTCCCCGGCTGCAGCAGATTCAAGATTTTCTTCTGTTTTACCAATGCCATCAAGATATTCAAACCAAATTTTGGCATGTTCTTTTTCGTTATTGGCTGTTTCAGTAAATATGTCTGCAATCTGTTCAAAACCTTCTTTTTTGGCTTTTGAAGCAAAATAAGTGTATTTATTTCTTGCCTGGGATTCTCCAGAAAAAGCCGTCATAAGGTTTTGTTCTGTTTTTGAACCTTTTAGTTCCATAATTTGCATCATTCCTTTCAAAACTATTGTTGCCAAAAAATAAGTTGGTAAATCATATAAGTACTGCAAAAATATAGAATTATTAAAAGCTTAATTTGCTACATTTTGTATGAAACAAAATTTGAATGTAAAATGGGTCAAAATTTTGATAAAAAATTTTAATATTGTTGACTTTTTTACACAATATGATATATTATATATTGATATTTTTTGCATCTGTTGTTTGGAAGAAGGGAACAACCAAAAGGAGGTGGAACTGTCGCAAAACAGCCTTTGGTATGACTGCGATAGAAAACAAAAAAAGGTTGTTAGCTTTTGCCATATGAAACACTGCACCAACGGAGCCTTCTAAAACCGGGCACTGCGGTATTTTGTGATACGTGCGGCAACGATTAGAGAATATATCCTTTTGCGGGGTCGGTTCCAATAGGGGCGGTGGGTCGACAGGTTTTTAACCATACATCAAAATCCAGATTTCAACTTGATGTATGTCCATGCCTAAAGGAAAAGTGGCATGAAAACGGGTGAGGCCATGTGGCCGGATCTTGTTTTACCTTGCGTGACTTGAAATCCGCAAAAGGGGGATGCAGAATGGATAACAATACCATTATAAGCTTAAAGGATATCATTGTAGATTTTGACGGGGAAACTGTTCTTCGCCGTATTAATTTGGATATCCATAACCATGAATTCGTCACACTTTTGGGACCATCTGGCTGCGGAAAGACAACAACTCTTCGTATAATAGGCGGTTTTGTAACTCCAAAAAGTGGGGACGTTTTTTTTGATGGAAAAAAGATCAATAATGTTCCACCATACAAGCGCGAAGTGAACACTGTTTTTCAAAAATACGCTCTTTTTCCTAATCTGAATGTTTTTGAAAACATCGCTTTTGGTCTCCGCCTCAAAAAAGTTTCTGAAGACGAAATCAGAAAACGCGTTTTTGAAATGCTAGATTTGGTAAGTATGCGTGGGTACGAGCGCCGCGATGTAAATCTGCTGTCAGGCGGGCAGCAGCAAAGGGTTGCTATCGCACGTGCTCTTATCAATAAGCCGCAGGTCCTTTTGCTTGATGAGCCGCTCGGGGCTCTTGACTTGAAACTCAGAAAAGACATGCAAATTGAACTGAAAAGAATCCAGCGCGAAACAAAAATAACGTTTATTTATGTTACTCATGACCAGGAAGAAGCTCTGACTATGAGCGATACAGTTGTGGTTATGCGATCTGGTGAGATACAGCAGATTGGTACTCCTATTGATATTTATAATGAACCTATCAACGCTTTTGTTGCGGATTTCATAGGAGAGTCGAATATAATCGACGGCGTGATGAAAAAGGATTACCTTGTAAATTTTGCTGGAAGAGATTTTGACTGCGTAGATTTTGGCTTTAATAAAAATGAAAACGTGGATGTTGTTATCCGCCCAGAGGATATTAAAGTGTCTGAGCCGAAAAACGGTCAGCTTGCGGGAGTGGTAGAAAGCGTAATTTTTAAGGGTGTACATTATGAAATTGTAGTAAATGATAAAAACGGCTTTGCATGGAAAATACACTCAACTCTCTATGAAGAACCAGGCAGGGAAGTGGGCCTTTCTGTAATACCGGACGATATTCATATAATGCATAAAATGACGGAGGCAGAAAAAAAATGATAAGATCCCGCTATCCGGCTTTTCCATACACTCTTTTTATGATAATTTTTATAGTTGTTCCGCTTATAATGGTAGCTTATTTTGCTTTGACTACATCTAACGGCAATTTAACATTTGATAATGTGGCCA
Source organism: uncultured Oscillospiraceae bacterium (assembly GCA_964576395.1). Classification (GTDB taxonomy): domain Bacteria; phylum Bacillota; class Clostridia; order Oscillospirales; family Ruminococcaceae; genus UMGS1668. The sequence goes on along the minus strand of CAZNVF010000095.1, from coordinate 3,366 downwards.
AGGTAATGGACTATTTGCCTGTAATTATAAAAAGCATTTACCTTGCAATGGTCGCTACGGCTGTTTGCCTTGTTCTTGGCTATCCTTTTGCATACATTATGGCAAGAAAGACAAGTAACATCAGAAAGACAATGTTCATGCTTATAATGCTTCCAATGTGGATGAATTTTCTTTTAAGAACTTATGCGTGGATGACTCTTCTTGAAAACAATGGCCTTATTAACCGTTTCTTTGGCCTTTTTGGAATAGGACCTTTTGAAATGATAAATACTCAGGGAGCTGTAGTTTTGGGAATGGTTTATGATTACCTTCCTTTTATGATAGTGCCGCTTTATACTGTACTTATGAAAATGGATAATTCACTTATTCAAGCGGCTCAAGATCTTGGTGGAAATCCTTTTCAGGTATTCATGCGCGTTGTTTTGCCGCTAAGCGCACCGGGAATAAATACCGGTATAACAATGGTGTTTATTCCAAGCGTAAGTACTTTTATTATTTCCAGAATGCTTGGCGGCGGCTCAGAACTGATGATAGGCGACCTTATAGAGATGCAGTTTACTGGAAACACATATAATCTGAATCTAGGTGCAGCAATATCTTTTGTTCTTATGATAATAATACTTATCTGCATGGGAGTGATGAGCCAGTTCGATTCAGACGAGGATAGCAAGGAAAGGAGTATTGCAGTATGAAATTCCTTTCCAAGTTCTACGTTGGTTTAATATATATTTTCCTTTATATTCCGATTGCTGTTTTAATAGTTTTTTCTTTTAATGATAGTAAAAGTCGTACTGTGTTCACGGGTTTTACATTGAAATGGTATGAAAAGCTTTTTGTGAACGACGTCATAATAAGTGCATTTTTTAATACTTTGTTCGTCGCTTTTGTTTCTGCAGTGTGTGCTGTGATCCTAGGAACCTTAGCTGCCATTGGGATAAACGCCATGAATAAAGGACTTCGTTCGCTTATGCTCAATATATCCTATCTTCCTATAATAAACCCGGATATTATTACAGGCGTTTCACTTATGCTTTTATTTGTATTTTTGAAAATTAATTTTGGTTATAGCACACTTATTCTTGCTCATATTACATTTAATGTGCCAATAGTGATTTTTAACGTACTTCCAAAACTCCGGCAGATGGACAAAAATGTTTATAATGCAGCTCTTGATTTGGGCTGTGTTCCTGCTCAGGCTTTTCAAAAGGTAGTCTTTCCAGAAATAATGCCGGGAGTCGCAGCTGGATTTTTGCTTTCCATAACCTATTCATTTGATGATTTTGTAGTCAGCTATTTTACAAGCGGACCAACTTCACAAACGCTTTCTGTTGTAATTTATTCAATGGTAAGGCTTAAAGTTAGCCCGGAGATAAATGCCCTTTCTACAATAATGTTTGTTATTGTTCTGTTTGTTCTTCTTATCGTAAATATTTATGGCGCAAAGAGGAACAGCGAAAAATGTATAGAATTGAAAGGGGAGCACTGAAATGAAAAAAATGTTTTCAATTATTTTGGCGCTTCTTTTAATCGCGGCATTTTTTGTTTCTACATTTGCTTACAGCGAAGCTGAAGGCTATACCACTAAAGTCAATGATGAAGAATATTATAAAAAGTTTTATGGCCAGGGAGTTGAAATTAATGTATGCAATTGGGGCGAATATCTTGCTAATGATTCAGTAAATTTTGTAGATGTAAACAAGGATTTTGAAGAGCTTACCGGAATAAAAGTAAATTATACGCTTTTTTCAACGAATGAAGAACTTTATGCAAAGCTTAGGGCGGGCGGAACTTCTTATGATATAATAGTACCTTCCGACTATATGATTGGAAGAATGATAAATGAGGGAATGATACAAAAACTTGATTTTAATAATATTCCTAATTATGTCAATATAGATGAAACTTATAAGAATAAAAGCTTTGATTCTGAAAACGAATATTCTGTTCCTCTGTTTTGGGGTGTTGTGGGAATAATTTATAACACTTCAATGGTAGATGAAGAAGACCTTTCCGGTTGGGATATACTTTGGAATGAGAAGTACGCAAATAATATACTTATGTTTTCAAATTCCAGAGACGCTTTCGCACTGGCACTTATGGATCTTGGATATTCATACAATACAACTGATCCTGATGAAATAGCACAGGCAGCAGAGCATCTTAAAGAGCAAAAACCAATTGTACAGGCCTATGTTATGGACGAGATATACGATAAGATGGAGGGTGGAGAGGCTGCTGTTGCGCCTTATTATAACGGTGATGCTGTTCTTATGATGGAAGTCAATGAAGATCTTGACTTTTATCTTCCTGAAGAAAGCAGTTTGTTTATTGATTCAATGTGTATTCCTACAGATGCTAGAAATAAAGAGGCCGCTGAACTTTATATAAACTATATGTGTGAAGCAACTATTGCCGCGGCCAACAGCTATTACGTTGGGTATTCTACGCCAATAAGTGCGGCCTATAATCTTCTTGATGAAGAACTCCAGGAAGATGAGATTGCATACCCAGATATCGAAATACTCGAATCCTTGGATTCTTTTATTACCCTCCCAGAGGAAGTCAGCAACCTTGTAGATTTAAGCTGGACTTCGATTATGGCGGATTCTTCTTCTATGTTGTTTTATTATGTTGTTGACGGGTTCGTTTTTACGGCGGCAATTATTTTTAAGATAGGGAAAAAGGTTCGTAAAAACAGAATGTATTATTGATTTTAAAATTGCTATTACTAATAAAAGCAAGCATGTACATCGCTTACCGTACATGCTTGCTTTTTTAAAATGAAAAGTTTACGAACTTATGAATATTTTCATAAATTTACTGGCTCTGTGTATTTGCATTTGACTCTTCAATAACTGATATTTTTAGTTCTTTCACGAAGATGATTTATAAAACTGCATCTTGACGGATTTTATTGTGCGCCCTGCGCCCGTAAAATGGATATAAAATCAATTCTAATTTTTCCAAATGTATCATCTCATTTTAGCACCCAGTTTTGACTTTCAGTTTGAAGTTCGACCATGTGATAATATATGCTCTTTTTATCAATAAGTTCTTGCGGCGAACCCTGTTCGGAAACATTTCCTCCAGAAAGCACTACAATTTTATCTGCTCCGGCAACTGTTCTCATTCTATGAGCAATTACAAGAACGGTTTTGTCTTTAATAAGTCTGGAAAGGGCCGACTGAATTAAAGTTTCGTTTTCAACATCAAGCGACGCAGTGGCTTCATCTAGTAGAATAATAGGTGCATTCTTCAAAAAAGCACGTGCGATAGAAATACGCTGTCTTTCTCTGCCTGAAAGCTCACAGCCATTTTCTCCGATGTCAGTATTCCAACCATTTGGAAGTCTTTCAGCAAATTCAT
>CAZNVF010000094.1:4179-5643 GCA_964576395.1 uncultured Oscillospiraceae bacterium | reverse complement strand
AGTATGAGCACGAGAAAAACTTTTTTGAAGCTGCCGACGGCTATAATATAAATGTAAAAATAAACACAATTCTTACAGGCATGGGCTTTTCTTCTTTCGATCCTGAAACGCCAGTTGAACGACTTTCTGGTGGGGAACGCACAAGGCTTGCTCTTGCAAAACTGCTGCTGGAGGATCCGGATCTTCTAATGCTTGATGAGCCTACGAACCACCTTGATTTTAAAACTTTGACGTGGCTAGAGGATTATCTTCTTTCTTATAAAGGCGCTATTCTTACGGTATCTCATGACCGCTATTTTCTTGATAAAATAGTTGGTATTGTGTGTGAAATGGAGAATAAGGCGCTTGTAAGGTATAATGCAGGCTATACAAAATACCTTGATTTAAAGGCGGCACGCCTTGCAAGAATGCAAAAGGAGTACAACCGCCAGATGGAAGAAATAGCAAAGCTTGAAGATTTTATTGCAAGGAATAAAGTTCGTGCTTCTACTACAAAGCGTGCTCATAGCCGTGAGATGGAACTTGAGCGGATGGAGATGAAGGAACGCCCAACACCACCGCCACTTCCGCCCAAATTTAAGTTCACGTATGAAAGAGAACCGGTAAAGGACGTACTCATAGTGGAGAATTTGCGCCTTGAGGTGGGGGATGGGCCGGGAAAAAAGCTTCTTTGTCCATCAATTAGCCTTGAAGTTCGCCGGGGCGAAAAAATTGCCATAGTTGGAATGAATGGTGTTGGAAAAAGTACCTTTATAAAAACAATAATGGGAATTCTTCCAAAAGATAAAGGTATTGTCGAGTGGGGACGTAATGTCCGCACTGGGTACTATGACCAGCATAACAGTTATCTTTCGCCGAATAAAACAATGCTAGATGAAATGTGGGATATGTTCCCGCGAGCGGATGAACTAACTCTTAGAAGTGCTCTTGGGCGGGTGCGCCTTACCGGTGAGGATGTATTTAAGAAGATAAACGTTCTCTCCGGAGGGGAAAAAGCCCGTTTAAGCTTTGCTGCACTTACTCTAAAAGACGCAAACGTTCTTATTTTGGACGAGCCTACGAACCATATGGATATTTCATGTAAAGAAGCCCTTGATGCGGCGCTTAGGGAATACACCGGGACTATAATTATGGTGAGCCATGATCGATATTTACTCAATAGGGTCCCAACAAGAATAATAGAGATGTTCCCCGACAGGCTTGTGAGTTATAACGGTGTATATGATGACTATATGCGTCTAAAAGAGGAAACACCAACTCAGCTTAGGGAAGAAAAAAAGCCCTCTCAAAATGATACTGTGTATTACCGTTCAAAACAGCAAAAGAGCGAGGACGCCAAGCGCAGGAACAGAGTAAAAACCATAGAGGCGGAGGTTTCTGCCTGTGACGACCGCCTTTTGAAAATTGAGGAGGAGATGTCTAAGCCGGAAATTTGTTCCGACTATGAAAAAATGGCAGCCCTTT
>CAZNVF010000094.1:0-4169 GCA_964576395.1 uncultured Oscillospiraceae bacterium | reverse complement strand
ATAGAAGAACTTAAAAATAAGCAAAACGCCCTTATGGATGAATGGGCGGAGCTTACGGAGGAATAAAAATTGGATGAAAAATCACTCATAATTCTTTGTTTGTCTCTTATTTCCGCATTAGTTGGCGGATTTTTTTCCCAAAAGGCAAAAAAGACAAAGAAGCTCGCTTTTCTTATAATTTCAATGGTCTTTGCTGTGATCTGTTTTGTTGGAATAATCCTTGCAGTAATTTCAATGTATATAGCAAAAAACAAAATGGTTTAAAAATAAAAAGCCCCTGTAATTAAACATAGGGCTTTTCGCTTATAAAGTCAAAAATTACGGTATACTTATCTCCACTTGATATTTCAGTCTGCTGTAGAATAGAAATCCCACTTTTCTTTGGCGGTCATCTAATAGTATGGTCAATTTAAACGTTTCAAAAGCGTAAAAACGTATAATATATTAGCGTTGCTGATAGTGTATGTAAAAGCGTTGCGCCTGCTGTCAAAATCAACTTTATCGTATACATAAATTGTAAATATTCTCAATAATTTCAGGTTCAAAGCCAAGTTTTTAAAGGAATGGGTGCACAATTTTCGCTAAATGTATACTGTAAATTATACTGTCTTCCATATCTTTAAACCTCCATGCACTATGAAAATTATGCAAAAAACGGCCTGCGGTCATGCCTTAGCGTCCAAGCTTCATTATTTTCGACACGGATACTGTGCTAAAATAGGTATTATTTGTCTTTTGGATCTTTATTTAAATACTCACTTGCACCAAATTTGTTTCTGGGGAATCTTTCTGCAACCTGAATGTAATTTTGGTTTTTCGTACAGTGACCATTTCTGTGAAAAATAGTAGTTAAAGGAGGGCCGAAAACTCAGCCCTCCTTTAATTTAAAATTACTCTTTAACTGCATAGCAGCAGCGAACAGGGGAATAGACCTTTTCTTCAGCTTTAAGTTCTTTAATAGCTTTAGATACTTCATCTTTATCTGCGCCAAGGGCGGCCGCAATCTCACCAGGACGAAGGGGTTTTTCAGAATTTTTGAGAACTTCAAGAATTTTTTCTTTCATTGTTTTTATCTCCTTTCGTTTGTAGCAAATTGTAATTTATGCTATATATAAAACACATGTTACCATGAGTTTTATCGCTAAAAATAAAAACCGTTATAGCCTTGTATAAACTGTAATAACGTTCCAAATAGAGCCAAAAATGTTCCTATGACGCATAAAATGGTTTCAATAAGATTTGTGCTTATTAAAGCGCCGCAGTAAGCCTTTTCAGGCCTTTCTGGAACGTAATGTACAATAAGGTTCGACCCTAAAGGAAATAGATTTTCCACCGGGTTTACGTGGCGTTCGCATTTCCTTGTAGAGTAGATATGCAGGCCATAATTCTCATCAAGCTCCCAGTCTTGTTTAGCGTGCTTTAAGCTGTTATAACTAACCGAGCGATAGGTTTGTTTACATTGATAATTTTTGCCGTCAATAGAGTATTCAACAATAGCCCGAGGATATGAAATATCATTTTTACACATAAACTGGTGTTTTATAACTGTTCCAACTGCAACGCTCGAATATTTTTTGCTCCGTTTTCTATCCCAAAGCGACAAAATAAAGGCGGATAAGATTAATAAAAAACCAAGGAAAAATAAAAGTACACCTGTTTGAGCGTTTGTCATTTTATCACATTCGGCATTTCTATTTGTCATTATATTACTTTACGAATAAAAAGTATGGCAGCTAAAAAGCTTAAAGCTTATAATACCCTCTCAAGCTCTTTAACAAATTCAATGAGCCCCGCTTTATCTTTTTCAGTAAAACGGTCAACATTTGGGCTGTCTATATCAAGAACACCCCAAATTTTTTCACCTTTGTGTATTGGCACTACAACTTCGGAGCTTGAAGCGGCATCGCAGGCTATGTGCCCTGGGAATTTGTAAACGTCATAAACAAGTTGAGCGCGATCTTCTGCAACAGCGGTGCCGCAAACACCGTGGCCAACTTCAATAACTATACAAGCTGGCTTCCCCTGAAACGGGCCAAGCACCAGTTTTCCATTTTCCATTTTATAAAATCCGACCCAGTTGATATTAGCAAGGCGCTGCCAAAGAAGCGCGGAAGCATTGGCAAGGTTCGCCGTTTCATATGGAATGCCATTTGTCAGGGCAGAAAGTTCCTTTATGATAGATGCATAATCAATATTTTGCTCCATAATTTTCTCCTTATGAATCATTGTATTGAGTAGATTATAAATATTTTTTGAAAAAGAGCAATAAATTTAAAAAATGTGCTGAAAGTGGCGAAACTAAGATGTTTACAGATATATCGTGAAAGAGAGATGCTTTAAAAATAGGCAATCTCTTTTAATTGTTTTTAAGGACAGATTTCTCATTGTGAATATATATCCGGCTAAATCCTTCCTCGCCACAGCATTTGGCCATACAAAGAAATTCCCATCCATAGCGCTCATAAAATGAATTGTGATCGGTGATGAGATATAGAGTATCAATGCCGGCATTTTTCATGTCTGTACAAACAAATTCAAGCATTTTGCCGACAATTCCGCGGCGTCGGTATTCCGGTTCTACATAAACAGAACAAACATTGGGGGAAAGATCCTTGCGCTCATGAAAGTCGTTTTCTATAACACCGAGCCCACCGACTATTCTTTCGTTTTCCATAGCTAAATACCAGCGGGGGATTGGAGAAAAGGAATTTAGACATTCATCTATACTTTCAAGGTAAGTTTTAAGAGGAATGCCCCATTTTTCGTGAAACCATTCTGCGGCACGTGTTTTGAGTTCTGGATGATTCTGAATTTTGAGTATTTCTATTTCTTTCATGAAATGCGTTAATTCATAGACTTACGTCAAAGATTCCAAATATTTTATTGCAAACTTTACAGTACCAGCCATCGCGCTTTGCCACTGCTAAAGAGACTTTTTTCTTATCAAAAGGTTCATCCGGTTCAAATATGATGTCCGCCGGGTGGTGAATAATATGTAATACAGCGTTTATTTCAATTCTGCCGCTTTCCATTTCGGCCCCACAATATGGACATTTCATAAATTTGTCCTCTTTTTTCAGATCAATCTGTCACTTAAATTGGGATTTCAAGTCACAAGATTTAAAATTACAACATATCATCTTTGAAAGCAGTACATTGAGCGCAAATAATCCGCGCCGGTAACTCAATTTTTATAAAAGGTGTTTGTTGAAAAGCAGATAGTTTTAATTCTGTGTTTTGCCCTCAGTTTCAGTATTGATTTTGTAATAGGAACCCTCTTAACAACATAAACTATAAAACTTGTGTTAAGCTTGCCTATGTTTTTCCAACAGTTTCTTAGGGTGTTCATTATGGAATATTATTTCTGCAAATTTTTACCTAGAAATTGTGCCTTTATTAAAATATTATATCATATCCTGTCAATATAGTAAACATAAAAGTATCGTGAGAACTTTTTGCCAAGCAAATATATAAAATAAAACTGGCTTTGCATTTAATTGCAAAGCCAGTTTTTGATTTTTAGGTCGAAAACGTTTCGGGCGGCAGGTATTTAAGATTATTTGTCAACAGGCTTCATCGTCGGGATTTCGGTAGTTGCTTTATCATAACTTTGCATAACTTGTTATATCCCCACGTATTTTTTGGCTTTGCCAGTTTTACCGATTTTATAGAGGCACTTTTCAGCTTCTTTGGTGGCATATTGGTGCATAATTTGGTGTAAGTGGTGTAAGCTGAAGTGTGCTGGTAACTAATTCTCTCTTAAAGTGAGAAGTCCTAATGTTCCCTAAGTGAAAACATTAGGACTTATATATTTTACTCTGCTTTAAAGAAAAAATCAAGACCTTCGAACTCTGTTCGCTTCAGTTCCTTTGTCACATCGGTATAGATGTTCAGGGTCGTAGATATATCTTTGTGCCCAAGCGTGTCCTGAATTACCTTGACATTGACTCCGGCTTCACACATTCTCGTCGTGAATGTATGGCGTAAGGAATGGCAGCTAAAATGGGGCAGCAACAACTCTGTATTTTCATCTTTAAGGAACTGCTCATCATTACAGTCTCTTATGATACGACGGAGCGCTTTATTCAAAGTGCCCTGATGTTGAGCCTGTCCGAAACGGTTGATAAAGATAAAGTCGCTGTATCCGTCAATCGTCACCTCGCACTGTA
>CAZNVF010000093.1:0-5687 GCA_964576395.1 uncultured Oscillospiraceae bacterium | reverse complement strand
TCATTTTCATTTTTCTTTTCTTCTGAATTTCTATTTGCTCTGTTTCAGTTTTGAACTTTATCAATTATCCAAGAATGAGTGAACCCAAAAGTATCGGAATAACATAGGAATATTTCTTATAAAATTTTTTTGTATTCATAAATAATTTTAAGTTGTTTAAGAATAATAAAAGTCAGTTGAAACCGCGGAAGCCCTTACCTATGATCTCGCTGCTATTTGTGATCATAATAAATGCAGAGGGGTCAACGGTCTTTACATAACGGCGAAGACGCACTGCCTGACTTCTTTTCATAACTGCAAGAATGACGCTCTTTTCTTCATGGGAATAGGCGCCTTCGGCCTTATATATGGTGGCGCTTCTGTTTAGAGTCTTCTGAATAAACTCACATATGGGAGCAGAGTTTGTGCTGATGATCGTAAAATATTTGCAAAGGTTGAAGTTTTCTATTGCGCTGTCTATTACAAGGGTTTTTGCCAAAAGACCCGTCAGTGAAAAAAGACCGGTCTGGAAATCAAAAACAAAAAATGCGCTGAGCGCAATAAAAAGGTCCACGACAAAAAGGGCGCTTCCTATATCAAGAGTACTGTATTTTTGCACTATCATTGCAATAATATCAGTTCCGCCGCTGGAAGCATCCATATTAAAAAGTATCGCTGCAGCAAGTCCCGGAACACCCACAGCAAATATGAACTCAAGCATAGGCTCATCCGTGACAGGATTGGTTATGGGAAAAAGCTTATCCATTACTGAAATACCTACGGTTGAAAGAGCACAAACATAGACCGTTTTTACCACAAAATTTTTCCCAAGTGTAATAACCCCAACCATCATAAGTATTATGTTTATTATAAGGTTGAGTGAACTTGCCTGAACATTAAATAGGCCGCTTAAAATTATTGAAACGCCTGTTACTCCACCGAAAGTAAAATTGTTGGGGTACTTAAAAAGCCATGTTCCTATAATTATAAATATTGCGGAAAGCGTAAGCAATCCAAATTTTATCAATCTGTCTTTTGTAATTTTCTTGAGCATATATCTCTCCCCTTTTTCATTCATATAACCTGAAAGATATAGAATTTAAGATAGTTTGTTTCAGGCACATTCCAAAGTATTGGGTGATCCGGCGCCTGCTGGCGAGCCTCTATCTGCCGTAGCTGTACCGAGGCATCCTTCGCTGCGGAGTGGAGCATTTTTACAAACAATTCGTCAGACATGAAATGTGAACAAGAACAGGTTGCAAGGTAGCCTCCACGTGGCAAAAGTTTCATCGCCCTCATATTTATTTCTTTGTATCCTCTGGATGCGCTTTCTATAGTTTTTCTAGACTTCGTAAAAGCCGGTGGGTCGAGAATTATAAAATCATATTTTTCCGGTGAACGTTCAAGCTTTGGAAGAAGATCAAATACATCCGCAGTAATAAAGCTCATTTTATCACTAAATCCGTTTAACTTAGCGTTCATCTTTGCAATTTCTATAGCTGCCTCTGAAACATCCACAGCACATACATGCTTCGCTCCACCCACAACTGCATTCATTGCAAATGAACCAGTATGGGTAAAACAATCGAGAACATTTTTCCCTTTTGCTATTTTTGCCACAGCAAGGCGGTTATATTTTTGATCTAGGAAAAAACCCGTTTTTTGTCCGTTTTCAAAATCAACAATATATTTTATTCCATTTTCTACAATGACCGTTTTTGTAAAATCCGGAACAGGGATACCTTCAAGTGGAAACCAGCCCTTGTTTTCTTTAAGGCCCTCATGTTTACGTATAGCAACATCGTTACGCTCATAGACCCCGCTTATCTTCTGGCCATCCTCAGTGAGCACCTCATAAAGTAATGGAAAAATAATGCCTTTCAGCTTTTCAATACCCATAGAAAGGCATTGTGTAACAAGTACCTCACCAAAGCGGTCAACTGTAAGCCCTGGGAACTGATCAGCTTCGCCAAAGATTACCCTGCAGCATTCTATGTCTTTACCAATTACCGTTTTGCGGTAGTTCCAAGCATATTTTATTCTGCGGCGAAAAAATTCGCGGTCAAACTTATCATTGGCATTTTGTGAAATAATCCTTATGCGAATTTTGCTTTCTGTGCTTATAAACCCTGTGCCCAAATATCTTCCTTTTTCACTTATGACATCCATAAGGCAACCGTTTTCACATTCACCATCCACTGAAATAACCTCAGTATCATATATCCAGGGGTGGCCGCTTATTACTGAAGCTTCAGCTTTTTTAGTTATCTTAGCTTTTGGATAGTTTCTTTCTAATTTCATTTTTTCCTCTTAAAAATATTAATCAATTAACTCTTCCGGTTTAAATTCTTTTATTGTGAATTCTTCGTTCCCATATGAGGCCGCCGTCAAAGGAACACCTAATATAATTGTAGAAAAGAAATACATTTCCGTTCCATCAACCATATGTTTTTCATTAAATGGCAACACAGAAAAGTTTTTTAGTGGGAAAGAGAGCCCTTTCCCCAAAAGTTTTACCGCTGACTCCTTCATGGTCCATACCAAAGCAAAATCTTTTGGTGAACTGCTTGCAAAAGCCATTTCTTCTTCAGTGAAACAGCGGCGCATTACCTTTTCATTTGCCTCTTTTGGTAATTCTACATCTACCCCGATATCATTGTCTGAAACAGCGAGCACAGCAATATCGCCGCTATGGGAAACGCTAAAATGTTTGCCATGCTCAATATAGGGTTTGCCATGCTCATTATACAAAAACGTTTCATTTTCATCAATGCACAAAACCTTTTTAAGCATTGCTCCAGAAAGGGCAGAAAGGAGTCTATCCTCATTTTTGAGAAGACGGTTTACTTTCTTTTGCCTCTCTTTTGGAATAAATGGCAGCAGTTTTTCATATAGGCCCTGAAATTTTTCAGCGTTGCAAAAATATATTTGCCCCAAAACCGTCACCCTTCCAGCAAAATTTGTAATTTTATTTACTTTATTCAATTATTTGATATAATAAGATAAAATACACTAGTTATATATTTTATCATATCTTTTTACATTTTCAAGACATTTTAAACAGTTTGAAATGTCTTTTTGAAAGGCGGAAATTTTACGGAAAATAAAAAAATTGTCATTTGTTCTTTAAGTTCAAAATACATACATTCTCCATTGTCACCTTGGTGCCTTTTAGCTGGGCTGCGACAGTATGGAAGCCATGCCGAGCACAAAATCGTTGAAGGCACCATCAACGAATCTGTAGAAAAAGTCGCAGAACGCATAATTGCTGAAAAGCCTGCCATTGTGGGGCTTTCCTGCTATATATGGAACATAAAATCCATACAGAGCCTTGGCGTTATACTTAAAGACGCTATAAACGGCTTAAGAATAATACTTGGTGGTCCCGAAGTATCTTATAATGCCGGTGAAGTCCTTTCGCTTTACAGCTGGTGTGATTTCGTCATTTCCGGTGAAGGTGAATATCCCTTTGCCATGCTGTGCGACGCCATATTTGAAAATAAAAATTTCAACATTCCCGGAGTATGTTACCGCAATAAAGACAAAATAATAATCAGCGAACCTTACATAGGAGATAGCGATCCGCCTTCACCTTACTGTAAGGAATATTTTGATGCCTTGCATGGAAGGATTACCTATCTTGAAACGAGCAGGGGCTGCCCATATTTCTGTGCGTTCTGCCTTTCTGGCAGATGCGGTGGCATTAGATTTTTTGACATTGAAAGGGCAAAAAATGAAATACTTGCCCTTTCAAACAGCGGAACCCAAACCATAAAGCTTGTAGACCGCACATTCAATGCTCATAAAGAACGTGCAAAAGAACTTTGGCGCTTCATTATATCAGAGCACGGAAAACGAATTCCTAGTAACGTTTGCTTTCATTTTGAAATAGCTGGGGATATTCTTGATGATGAATCCATCAAAATATTAAATTCTGCGCCCAAAGGCTCGATACAACTGGAGATAGGCCTTCAAAGCTTCAATGAAAAAACACTTGAATATATTAGCAGAAGAACAAACACCAAAAAGCTTAAACTCAATATAAGGCGGCTTATTGAACCAGGAAATATTCATATTCACATTGATCTTATAGCAGGGCTTCCGTTTGAAGATATTGTCAGTTTTGCAAAGAGCTTTAACACAGCTTACTTTCTTCACCCTAACATGCTCCAATTGGGCTTTCTGAAACTGCTTCATGGGGCTGAAATGCGCGAAGACAAGAAAAAGTACCCATGCGAATTTTCAGAAGAACCGCCATATGAGGTCATCTCCACTGAATGGACCAACCACATTGCTCTTGAAAGGCTGCACAAGGTTGAAGATGCCCTTGAAAGGCTTTATAATAGCGGTAGATTCCATAGTACTCTTGAGTATATAATATCGGCTTCAGGGCTCGCTCCATTTGATGTTTTTGATAGTTTTGGAAATTGGGTAAGCTCCAAAATAGATTTTTCCGTCTCACTTGACGAATACACGGAACTTGTTTATAACTATTTTTCTAAAATTTCAGGAATAAATAGTTCTTTACTCAAAGATAAAATGATTTGTGATAGGGTCGCTTCCAATTCCTCTGGCAAACTTCCAGACGTTCTTAAAACGGAATGCCAAAATATAAAAGAAATAAGGCTCAACATTGAGCGCATTGAAGAATATAAAAGAAAGCCATCTATAAAACGTGGATTTGCTCTTCTTGAGAGTGAAAAAGCGGCAATTTTTGCCGATTATATAGATAAAGACCCTGTTACCGGAACTTATAAGCTTAATAAAGTTTACTATTAATAAAACATAAAAGGACGGCAAATGCCGTCCTTTTTAATTTCAATCATCTATACCCATCATAGCTTCCATAACTTCGTACTGCTGCTCGTTCAGTCCTTTTTTTAAAGAGAGAGCTTCCCCGATATTCATGCTAAAAACGTTTCCATTCTTATCGCAAATAACGCCATTTTTCTCACCGGATACTAGTGCCTCAACGGCATAATAACCCATTCTTGCTGCCATAACACGGTCCCTTGCCGAAGGAGTACCGCCACGCTGAATATGGCCAAGAATTGTCACACGTGTGTCAAGCGCAAGTTCATTTTTTATCCGCTCACCTATCTGTGCAGCGCTTCCCACTCCTTCTGCAACAATTATCATAAAATGCGTCTTGCCGCAAAGGCGTGCCCTGCGTATGCGTTCTACAATATCTTGTTCGAAATTAAATTCTTTCTCCGGTACAAGTACGACCGTTGCTCCTGTCGCCAGACCGACATAAAGGGCAAGGTGACCAGCGTTGCGGCCCATAACTTCCACAACAGAGCAGCGCTCATGTGACTGCATTGTATCACGAAGGCGGTCAATAGACTCAATTGCAGTATTAGCCGCAGTATCGTAACCAAGAGTATAATCCGTGCAGGCAATATCGTTGTCTATAGTCGCTGGAATACCCATTACAGAAACACCAAGCTTTGTAAGTTCAAGGAGCCCACGGAATGTGCCGTCACCACCTATAGCAACTATACCATCTATACCGAACAGCTTGCAGTTTGCAACAGCTTTCTGCCTTCCCTCATCAGTTCTGAACTCGCTACTCCTTGCAGTATATAACATTGTCCCGCCGCGGTTTATTATTTCTGAAACACTGTCCGAATCAAGACGAATTATATCGCCGGTTATAAGTCCATTAAATCCTCGGCGGACCCCAAGGCACTCAATGCCACGGTAGC
>CAZNVF010000092.1:0-5739 GCA_964576395.1 uncultured Oscillospiraceae bacterium | reverse complement strand
AATTGCGTACAAAAGAATGTGTACAATTTTCATAATCTTGTTTATCCATTTCAAACAAAAGTCGCATAATCTGCCTCCGACAAATTCCCATTTGTCTAGATTATAACACTCATATACGAATTTTTCTATCATTTCCTTATATTTATCCATATCGTTCTATTTCACTATGGGAAACCGGACACCATTTTTGGTACCAAAGCGTAAAAACCGTTGTTGTTTTTAATGTTTTAATTTTTGGAAAAGTCAGTATTTGCAAGGCTTTTCACAGGTTTATACTTTTCAATAGCGTAAAATCAGACGCTACTTTTTATTTCTTTTTCTTCTTATTATGTTTCCCTGAACGCAAACCGTTTGGTACATGCTCTTTCGAATTATAATCCCCATTCAAAGTAGCATTCACTTTCTCAGTGGTTTGACGCTTAAGCTTTTCGCGTTCCCTTCTCTGGCGGTTTGTCTCTTTAATATCCTCTTCACTGGGGTGCTTTTTCTTTCGCACTGCCTTAAGAGCAAAAAATGTGATGCTTGCCACTGCCATAGCAAGGACAAAAGGAATAATAGCTCCAAGGATATTTATTCCTCCTTGTACGGTCAAAATAACAAGTGCTGCTGTCATATATAAAGCCCCCTTGAAAATCCATTATATTTGATTATATCTCTTTGCTTTAAAAATGTAAAGCGAAGGATTTTAAATATTCCCTTTACTTTAAATACTGTTGACCTTGAAGTTTCGTCGATTTCAATAAAAACTATTAAATAGGCAAAGGCACATAGTATATAAAAGCAACCGGTGGTTTGCATTGTAAATGAAGTATTTATGGTAGTATAAAACATCTGAAGGAAAATCTTCAGATGTTTTGATATTGTCCAGTAAATCAAGCTTTGTACAGGTAGAATTTCATGTTTTTCGCGGGAGAAGTTAAATTTTCCCACTAGCAATTCCGTAAAACATTTCCGAATACAAGCATAGCATAAATTGCTTCTGTCGATGACGTAAAAATATTGGCAAAATAATCTCCGTATGTCAGCAGCAACGATATGAACGAATTTTGGAATACCTATTCCCGCGTTTTTTACTTCTGAACTCATGATAACCTGGAAATAGGGGTGTTGATTGCTATGAAATCAATTACTATAAACCCACTGTATTTTTCCCTATCATATAAATACTTCATGTAAACGAACCAATAGATCACAAAAGGTTGATCTATTGGTTAAATTGTGCAAAGCAGTACAATGGATTTTGTATTTTATGGATGTAACCAAAAGGTAATCTATAGAAGGCAAAAAATGAAAATAGAGGGTTAAAATTAAAAACCGTTGTTTTTAGGTATCAACGATTATTGGTCTTATTCTATAAATATCAACAGCAATTTTTATACTTAGTAAATATTTAATATTTGGAATAATGCAACTAATATTTTTTAGTCGAATATATTAAAGCAAAAATATAACTTTTATTGAAAAGCATGTTTATGGAATATGCTGTAAAACGACGCCGTTTTTACCATTCTTACAGAATAAAAAGAGCGGCTCTCTGAGCCGCCCCTTTTAAAGGAAAATTTAGAATTTATATTCAACTGCGTTGATTATTCTTGTATTGAAGGGTTCTTTTTCTTCCCTTTCGTCGTCTTCCTCATCACCCTTTGCTGAGATGATTGCGCAGTCCTCATCCACAAAGCTGACAGCGCTTTCCTGCTCCGGAAAACAATTTATTACTGCGCAGTCTGTAATAACAAGCCTTTCAACAATAAGGTCGGTCGGAACGTTTTCAGCTATTTCGAGTCTAGCACAGCCACAAACATGAATTCCGTTCGGGCATTTTTCAAGTATGGCCTTATCAATTTTGACTGACACTTTGTCTTCAAGCACTTTGTCATATCTTCGGTTTATAACATTCATCTCGTCATATTCCGGTTTTATGGAACAGAACTGTTCTACATACTCTTTACAAATGTTTACATTTCCGCTCACAAAAACATATTCAAGCTCTGAAAGGACTTCAGCGGCTTCTTCTTTCACATCAAGGTCACCATTTACATAAAGTTTAGTTCCATAGCGATTTATAAGGTCTTTAGAAAGCTTTGCGTCGTCATTTATAAACTGGGTGCCGTCTGGAACTACTTTGATATCAGATTCCTCAGAAATGAGATCTATTATTTTTTCAACAATTGATTCAGCAATAACAACCTTTTTCGCTTCAAAACGGGCGCCCTTTGCCCGAAGGGCGTCGGTGTCTAAAGTTGTATCAAGGAAAAGAAGTTTTTCAGCCCAATAGGTAGCTTCTTTTGCCCTAAGCACAAAAATTCGGTCAATATTGGTTTTGTTTTTAAGAAATACTGCTCCGTCTGTATAAAACGATAATTTTCCATTTACAGATGCCTTTGACAAAATCACCGCCGAAAGGCTCTTTGGGCACATAACCTTTCCGTTCACATAAATGGAAACATAATTGTCAAAAAGTTCTGGCGGGCAGGTTTTTATAATAAGGCTACCGTTGACTATGAGTATAACCTTTTCTGTAGGAATATCCCCCGGGCCGATTTCACTGACTCCATTTACAGTATTTACTTGTACATTTTCATCGGTAACACAGCTTTGAACTGCGTTCAGGGTTACATTACCATACCGGTTAATAAGTTCCTGCGCTTTGGGGCTGCTTACAACAACAACCGAGTTGATAACAATATCGTCATAGCTTTGAAGAACATCTTCAGTTATATTTTTTAAGTTACATGTGACAACGTTTATTTTTATTTTTTTGTTTTCCATTTTTATTCCTCCAAAAGTTTAGTTTTTAATATTTTCTTTGCTGTAGAAAGTTTTGCCCGCACTGTAGAAGGCGAAAGATTAAACATTTCTCCGAGTTCCGACGAGTTGTAGCCATTTATATATCTCATACGGAAAATTATTCTCAGGTCCGGCGGCAGAAGAAGCAATATCTGCTCCGTTTCTACATCATCAAATGTATTTTCCTCAAGCTCTTCTGTGTTAAAGTAATTCAGCTTCTGCTGTTCTGAAGCCGTTCTTCTCACCTTATCAATAAAAATATTTCTGGCGGTCTTATATAGCCATGCTCGTCTCTGCTTAAAGCTGAGGTCCTCAAGAACTTCAATGTTGGTCATTGCTCTTATAAAGGTCTCCTGCATAATATCCCCTGCAAGCTCAGGGTCGCCGCCATTAAGCCCGCAACAATAACCAAATATTTCTTTGCCAAGCTTTTCGTAAAGCTCTTCTATCAAAAGTAGTGCCTCCCCTTACTCCTCCGTTGAGGCTCATGTTGAGCTCGACTATTCCAAAAA
This sequence comes from uncultured Oscillospiraceae bacterium, assembly GCA_964576395.1. Lineage (GTDB taxonomy): Bacteria > Bacillota > Clostridia > Oscillospirales > Ruminococcaceae > UMGS1668. The sequence continues at coordinate 2,440 of CAZNVF010000092.1, read as the reverse complement.
CTCTATTTTCCATATATCTATTCATAACACTTTGCTCCTTTTAGAATTGGTTTTCATATATATAACGAATCAAAAGGGCAAAGTGTTGTAAAAAATAAAAATAAATTTTTATTTACGTATATGCACTATTTTATCATTTTGTAAAAGGTAATACAAACCTATATTTTTAAGGCCAAATCAGGGACCAAAAGCTTTGTTTCCAAGTTTTCCACACAGATTCCTTTTCGTTTAGCTTTGAATTAAGCTCGATTATTCCAAGAACTTTATTTTCCATATACTTGTTCATCTCATTCATCTCATTCATCTCATTTTCCTCTTTCTAAGTGTTTCAATTATATAACGAACGGGAATGATAAAATGTTGTCACAAATTAAAAATTTTTAAAACCATTTTAAAATCCAAAAACTCTTTATTCCATTTTTTCTTTTTGCCTTTTTATTCAAAAATGTGGATTCTTTTTCTCTTTCATCGAGTTCTGAATTAATTTCTATTATTCCAAGTATCTTTTTTTGTATATAGCTGTTCATTTTTGTTTTCTCCTTTCCTGTTATGTTCAAATATATAACGAATTAAAAGGCCCTTGTGTTTTTTTAAACCGTTTTTTCAGTTTTTCTTTTCTGTTTCGACCGTCAAAGCAGGGAATCTTCTTGACAATTTTGTATATGAAAGCTATAATTAACCCCTTACAGTTAAATATTAATATATCGAATCTTTTAAAGAGGTGAGTTTATGAGTGATACATTAAAGGCCGTCATTGGAATTTTTCTTCCATTCCTTGGCACAAGCCTTGGGGCAACAACAGTGTTTTTTTTCAAGCGGGACATGGGGCCCCGCCTTCAAAAATCCCTTCTTGGCTTTGCTTCTGGTGTTATGATAGCCGCATCCGTCTGGTCGCTTCTTATTCCGGCTCTTGACATGGTGGAAGAAAGCGGAAGCAGGATGCCATGGTTCCCCGCAGTAACCGGATTTCTTCTTGGTGTTTGTTTCCTTTTGCTGCTTGACAGCGTCATTCCTCATTTGCATCTAAATTCAGATAATCCGGAAGGTGCCCACAGCAATATAAGTAAATCTTTTATGCTGATTTTCGCAGTAACACTGCATAACCTTCCCGAAGGCATGGCCGTCGGCGTTGTTTTGGCCGGAATGCTCAGCGGAAGCGCAGTCATATCTGCTGCTGGGGCATTTTCCCTTGCAATAGGAATAGCCATTCAAAACTTTCCTGAAGGGGCCATAATTTCTGCACCCCTGCTTCAAAGTGGACTTTCGAAGAAGAAAGCCTTCCTTTACGGTTTTCTTTCCGGCGTTGTGGAACCAGTTGGAGCAGTCCTCACAATGCTTCTCATTTCGGTTATAACTTCAGTTCTTCCATATATTCTTGCATTTGCCGCTGGGGCAATGATCTATGTAGTGGTTGAAGAACTTATTCCCGAAGCGCAGACCGGTAAGCACAGCAACATAGGTACCATTGGAACAGCCATTGGCTTTGCACTTATGATGCTTTTAGATGTTGCCCTTGGGTAAAAATAAAAGGCCTTTGGCAAAAGCCAAAGGCCTTTTTTGGGCAGAATAACAACCATAAAATTGCTGACCGCAAGGCGGCTATTGAAAATTAATAGTACAGGGAAAGTTTTTATTGTTGAGTAGCATAACAGCTTTTATATTTCCGGTTATCTTGCCCGTCGTCTGAAAGAGCAATCCTAAGCTCACGGTTTCCCACAAGATTACTGGTTCTTCCGTCAATGTCATAGAGTATTGCAATCTCTCCGTCCGTTTTCTTTGCACAAGTGACAACTGGGTAGATGTCATCTCCAAAACCCGCATAGCCCGGATAACTGTAGCAGCCGGTTTCTTTATCAAAATACTCTTTATACTCTTTCCTAAGCCTTTCGAGGTCCGTATTAAAGTGAAGTGAAAGGGTTCCTTAAAACTTATCACAGTCTATTTTTTCATAAACTTCAAAAACTCTGCTTTGGACCGATATACCGTAATAGGCCATCATGTCGGCTTTTCCAAAATAAGTAAAATAGAGACCCTTTGCGGAAATGTCATCTGGAGATTCCCACGTTTCGTTGGTGGCAAGGTAATGTATGGGCGCGATATATTTTGCTACCAAAAGCTTGTTTTCTTCTGTCATCCCTTTTATTATCCTTTTGAAAGAAGCAAAATAAAGATTACCGCTTTCCAACCTTTTGCCTGAACTTTATACCTTGGAAGGCTGCTCCTTATAAAATCCATCACTTTTGGGTCATCCTCAAGATGTTTATAATCATAGTCAATATCTCCCTTCCACTCTCCGGGGGCCACTCCGTAATTCGAGATACCAACATAAATATACGCAACTATCTTCTGTCTCAGAAACACTGAAAACATACGGCATGTAGGCGGCCTTGCGGCCTACATGGGCGCCGGGGGCGGACTTGAGGAGTACCGCCAGAGACGG
>CAZNVF010000091.1:0-5852 GCA_964576395.1 uncultured Oscillospiraceae bacterium | reverse complement strand
TATTAGCTTTCTTTTATTTCCTTTAAAAACTCTTCTATGCGTTTGACTGCCTCCATAAGGTGATCAAGAGAATATGAGTAAGACACCCTTACATATCCTTCTCCACTGGAGCCAAAGGCATTACCGGGAACAACAGCGACCTTTTTGCTAAGCAGCAGCTTTTCACAGAATTTCTCGGAGGAAAGGCCGGTGGATTTTATGCATGGGAACACATAAAATGCTCCTTCAGGAGTAAAACAGCTGAGTCCCATGCGATTGAAAGCCTCCACGAGGAATTTCCTTCTCATGTCATATTGCTCTTTCATTTTAAGAATTTCATCGTCGCAATCACGCATTGCTACTACAGCAGCATATTGGCTAGTGGTTGGAGAGCTCATGATAGCAAACTGGTGTATTTTGAGCATCTGGCTAATTATTTGCGCTGGACCTGCCGCATAACCAAGGCGCCAACCAGTCATGGCATATGCTTTGGAAAAGCCATTAATAACAATAGTGCGTTCCCACATTTCGTTTATTTCTGCAAAGGAGACATGGCGTTCATTTCCGTATGTAAGTTCGGCATATATCTCGTCAGAGAGCACCATTATATTTGTGCCCTTAAGCACCTCAGCTATTTCTTCAAGGTGCTCACGTCTCATAACGCCACCAGTGGGGTTGTTGGGAAAGGGAAGCACAAGAAGCTTGGTTCTTGGAGTTATTGCCGCGCGAAGCTGCTGGGCCGTAAGGCGGAAATTGTCCTCCTGCTTTGTTTCAATAGTTATTACATTGCCTCCAGAAAGTCGGCAGATAGGATCATAACAAACAAATGAGGGAATGGGAAGAAGCATATCGTCGCCAGGCTCTATTATTGCACGAATTGCAAGGTCAATAGCTTCTGAACCGCCAACAGTGATAAATATTTCTTTTTTAGGGTCATAATCAATATTGAACTTGCGTTTAAGGTATTTTGATGCCTCTTCGCGAAGCTCAATAAGGCCGGCGTTGGCAGTGTACCAAGTACGCCCCTTCTTTAGGGAATCGATACCTGCCTCACGGATATGCCAAGGCGTTTTAAAGTCCGGTTCGCCAATACTAAGTGAAATAACATCGTCCATTTCCGCAGCAAGGTCAAAAAATTTACGTATGCCGGAAGGCTTTATTCCAGCTGCTTTTTTGGAAAGCGTGCGGTTATAATCAATCAAGGCAGGAAATCCTCCTCTCGTCTTTTTCGGGCTCAACTACAGAAACATAACGCTCCTTGTAGCGTTTGAGCACAAAGTTTGTGGCTGTTGAAGTTACAGAATCAAGGGTAGCAAGGCGCTTTGCAACAAACATTGATATGTCACGGAAGTTGTGACCGCGTACAACAACAGAAAGGTCATAGCTGGAACTGCTCATCAGCCACACAGTTTCAACTTCATCAAAACTCATAATTTCTTCTGCAATCTCCTCGTAACCACGGTCACGCTTTGGTTGAACTTTAAGTTCAATAATTGCAGTGCAGTCGGTAGAGTCGATTTTTTCCCAGTTGATAAGTGCATTATATCCAAGAATCACTCTGTCTTTTTCATATGAGGCTATCTGTGCAGCGATTTCTTCTTCGGGTATTTCAAGAATGGCAGAAAGCTGTTTTTCACTGAGTTTTGCGTTTTGTTCAAGAAGTTTAAGAAGTTGCTCCATAAAAAAATCTCCTTTATTCAATATTTATCAATACGGGTTTGCGTTTATCAAAATAACAATAATTCTCAAATCCTGCCTCATAAATAAGGCTAATACCCTCATAAATGTCTGCACCAAGGCTGTCGGTATTATGTGCTCCGGAACCTATGGTAATAAGTTCGCCACCGACTTCTTTAAACATTCTAAGGTATCTTATAGGTGGCAAGATCATGTTCAGCTTGCTACGAAGGGCAGCAGTGTTTACTTCAAGCGCTTTGCCATTTTCTGCAAGTTTTTTAAGAATAGCCTCTATTATGTCATCACAGAAACGGATCGAGAAATATGGCATATTTTCACTATTAAGATATCGCATGGGGAAGGTCAGCTGGCTTAGAACGTCGAAATTACCCCATATTACAGTATCATACAGTAGGCCATAGTAAGTTTCAAGCAGCTTAATTATCTCACTTTCACTAAGTTCAGAGTAATTTATCTCGCTTGCTTTTCTTCCGTTGGGGTATTTTTTTACGGAAGCCAAAACAATATCAAAAGGGTGGCCGTTTAAAATTTTATTAGCTTTTTCCACACTATCAAGTGGTTGGCCAACTTCAATTCCGTCGGATATTATAAGGCTGTCGCCAAAAACGGCCCTTGCTTTATACACACAAAAAATGGATTCCCTCAGCCTTTCAGCGAAATGCATCTCTTCAAATCTATCACAATCGCAGCAGTCGGTAATAGCAATTCCATAAAGCCCTCTATGAACTGCCTGTTCACAAAGTTTCATTACGGAATCGACGCCCCTTGGCGAACAATCACTATGTACATGGCAGTCAAATTTAGTTTGGTAGTACAATTAAAGCCGCTTCTTTCATAATTTGTTACTATAAATAGTATCACATATTTTAATATTTGAAAAGACAGTTCATGCGAAATTAATTTTTAAACAGAATATATTAAAAATTTAAATAAATAGTTATTGTAATTCCAAAGTATGCAACCAATGTAATCGCAATTTTTTTGCAGCAACTGCAGATTAAAAAATAACTTTGCAGTATATAAAAATGAAGGGCTGCATTGCTGATTGGCTTTAAACGGTAAAAGCGACAAAAACACCGCGTATGCGGTGTTTTTGTCGTCTTATTTGTCAAAGAAACTTTTCCCAATAAAACTTTTTGATATTGGAATTCCAATAAGGTCGCAGATAGAAGGAGCAATATCGATAATATTCGTATTTTGAAACTTTTCTTCATTAACTTTGCGACAGCTTTTTACAATAAGCGGTATCGTCATGTCACAAGGGAGTTCAGTGCCATGGGTAAACTTATGGCCACCGTGGTCGGCAGTAATAATAATGGCGTAGCCGTCAGAAACGTTTGTTATTACCTTTTCAATAAGGCCAAAAGAAAAATTTACAGCATTCCGATATTCTTCAGACTCCCAGCCGAAACGGTGCCCCACAATATCCGTGTTCTCAAGGTAAAGGAACACAAAATCTGGGGAATATTCCTTAGTGAAGCAAATGGCTTTTTCAGTGAGGACAGTAGCCGCATTTTCGCCGCCAAAAACAGAACTTGAAATGAAATCACTGTAACTTAACGATGATGGTTCGCAAAGGTTTCCAAGTTCACCCCAACTATAAAAAATCGAACTTATTTTATTGAAATTCATAAGCTGCTCAAACAGACCGTGCCGCCCGTTAATCGCGGGAACAAAAGTATTCCCATAAATTCCATGTTCATGAGGGGGACAGCTGTGAAAGAGCGACATATGACAGGGAAGTGTTATGGAAGGGAAGACAGTATGCGCTTTTCCACAATAACTCCATTCGTGTAAGAGTGTTTTTACAAAAGAAACATTACAATTTTCAACAGCATCTGGGCGAAGGCCGTCGCAAAGTATTAAAATAACTTTTTCTGGCATTTCACTACCTCTAAATACCATATTGGCTTGAATAAATTTTATAGTAGAAACCTTTTTTGTCAAGAAGCTCATTATGAGTTCCTGTTTCAACTATTTGTCCGTTGTCAACAACAAGAATAATGTCGGAATCTACAATGGTGGAAAGCCTGTGGGCAATAACAAAACAGGTTTTTCCTGCCATAAGCTTATCCATCGCATTTTGAATAAGTATTTCTGTTCTTGTATCAACATTTGATGTTGCCTCGTCAAGAATAAGCAATTTATGATCAGCAAGAAGGGCTCTTGCAATGGTAAGCAGTTGTTTTTGCCCACCGGAAAGATTTGTGGCGTCGTCGCCAATGACTGTGTCATAGCCTTGAGGAAGAGTTCGTATAAAGTGGTCACAATATGTTTCTTCACAAGCTTTTATGATATCATCTTTTGTAGCCTCGGGTTTGCCATAGGCAACATTATCAGCAATAGTACCGCCAAAAAGCCAAGTATCTTGAAGTACCATTCCGAAAAGTCCACGAACTTCCTTTCGGGAAATTTCACAGATATTGTGCCCGTCTATAGTGATTCTGCCGTTGTCTGGATCATAGAACCGCATAAGAAGGTTTACAATAGTAGTTTTTCCTGCGCCGGTCGGGCCGACAATAGCAACGCGTTGGCCATGCTTGATATCAAGGTTGAAATCTCGTATCAAAGAGCTGTTTTTATCATAAGAAAAATCGACATGCTCGAAGCGAATATTGCCGTATATATCGGAACTTCCAAAAGAGGAGCTTCCCGGATCCTCTTCTGGGTAATCGAGAAGATAGAATACTCTGTCAGCAGCCGCAGCTGCACGCTGTATTTCGCTAAGAACTTCTGCCACTTCCTCAAGAGGGGAAGATATCTGCTTTGCAAAAAGCACCATTGTAACGACTGTGCCAACAGAGGCGTCGCCTCTTATTATCAGCCATCCGCCAATAAAGTTTATTGTGATGTAAACAAGCGCATTTATAAGTGTGATACATGGGCGCACAATTGAAGAAATAAAGTTGGCTTTTTTCTCAGCCTCGCGCTGGCGAAAGTTGATCTCATCGTGTTTTTTTATTGTTTCACTTTCCCAGTTGTAAGCTTTTGTAGTGGCATAATTTGAATAAGATTCCTCAACAACAGAATTGAGCTTTCCAGATTCTTCAAACATTTTTACAAAATATTTTTCACTTGTTGATGAAATCTTTGATGAAAGAAACACCGAAAGCGGGGTTAGAAGCAGTACCGCAACGGCAAGGGGCCAACTTTCAAGGAACATGATGATTATTATTATCACCATTTGCAAAAATACAGGGAAAAAAGTTTCTACGATAATATGAATTGAAGTACCCATTTGTGAAACGTCATCCATAAGCCGACGTAGCATATCTCCAACAGGCATAGAATCGATAAACTTTATAGGCAGGTGCTTTATCTTTTCAGATATTTTCGTTCTTATACTGCAGGTAAAATATCGGCTTACCACGTTGTTAAGAAGGAACATATTGGCATATTCAGCAGCGCTCATTATAATATATGCTATACTAAGTGGAACGAGCCCTTTGGCAATGAATGCGGAAAGGTTGTTTGTTATAAAAGTTCCTGCCCAAAAATCATAAAGGGTTTGTATAAGGTTCCCAAGCATTTTTGGGGAAATGACGCTAAAGGTTATTTTAAATAAACTTATAATACAAGAAAGCAATAACCACCCCCAAATGGGTTTTGCTTCATTAAATATGCGGATAAACGTTTTAGCTTTACTGTTTTTCATTTACGAGATCCTCCTGCCTGGGATGCATAGATCTCCTGATATATTTTACACCGGTCAAGGAGCTCGGAATGTGTGCCGCTATCTACAATTCTTCCATTATCCATGACGAAAATAACGTCGCTGTTCATTGCAGAGGTGACTCGCTGTGTAATAACTATCTGTGTATGCCCAGAAGCTTTTTTTAATAGTTTAGACCTAAGTTTTTTCTCCGTAAGAAAGTCGAGAGCGGAAAAACTGTCATCAAAAATGTATATTGGGGCATTTTTAATCACTGCCCTTGCTATGGAGATCCTCTGCTTTTGTCCGCCAGAAAGGTTTTTGCCCGCTTGTGCCAAAACATGGTCATAACCGTTTTCAAGAGTGCTGACAAAGTCGGAAAGTTCAGCAACATTTGCAGCCTCTAGAATGTCATAATCAGTAGCTTCGGGCTTTCCCATAAGTATGTTTTCACGAATGGTTCCTGAATATATCGAGGAATGTTGGAGGACACAGCTTATATTATTCCTCACCGTTTGATGGC
>CAZNVF010000090.1:0-5958 GCA_964576395.1 uncultured Oscillospiraceae bacterium | reverse complement strand
CTCTCTATAAACTTCAACGGAACATCTTGTATCTGCACATTATTCATAAAACTTATGGTCATAAGCCTCATACTTGGAGGGAAGCTAACATTAAGATCGCTTATTACCTTTGAGTTTATGGTGCCCTCATTGGTAAGCAGGTAATTAAAAATATAGTCGTATGGCGTCCAAACTGAAGAAACATAGCTATTCCTATGAAAATAGGTTTTTACCAGCTTCGATATATAATAAACCATATCGTAATCGCTCTCTTCAAAATTACGAATATAGTTATAAAAGCTGACAAGACCAATACATTCCATATTGTCAAAAAGGTTCACAATAAGCTTTTCATAACCACCCGGAAGCTTGACAAGAGTCGGCCTCAAAGAATGCTGAAGGGTGTCCATTGTTCCTTCGTCAGAGAGTTTTTGAAGCACATCAACATTGGCATATTTATTGTTTACAACGTTTTGTGCCTGCGGAATATCTAACGTTGGTGGAACAGAATGAGCCACAAGGGAAAAATTGCTGTCGAAAACCACAAACGGGTTATCATATTCCTTTGTTGCTTCCTGAAGAATAGTGCTCATGCTTGCACCGTTTGACATAAGGTCAAGAAGGTGCTCTTTAAATTTCATCTCATGTTGAGAATTTCGAAAAAAGTTCCTCAAAAGCAGGTCAAAAATCTCCTCGGGAGATGTGTTGCTTTTTAAAAGTACAACAGGGATGTCAACTGATAAAAAGTTATTCTGCTCGTCAGCCTCATGGCAATCCGCAATACATACATAGCAAGCCGCATTGGGAAGTAGCTTTCTGCCTTTTGTTTCAGAATAAAGCGCTACATATATAAGCTTTTCGTCGTCACTTTCTCTTGAATTTGAAAAGAGACATATTCCATCATATAAAAAATTCTCTTTAGGGCCAAAAAAAGTTGGACAAAAATCCTTAAGCTGTTTGCAAAGATATTCGGCATTTGTGTTCATTTTGATCACCTCTATTTTGTAACACTTGCACATTATTTTCATATACGAAAAAAATTGATGTTTTTTATTGGAAATAGCAACAATGATTAAAATCATGCTCAATGTTATAATTGACTTACCAATCAAAAAATATAAACCCTATTTAAAATTATAATCTATACTAAGCGTAAATTCAAGCAAAGAGGAGCATGAAAATGAGCAAAATTTTAGTGCTAAATCTAGGTGGAACGTCAACAAAAGTTGCCGCCTATGATGACGAAAAATTGATCACTGAAAAAACCCTGCGTCATTCCGCAGAAGAGATGGAAAAATATAATACAAGCGCCCTTCAGGTCGACTACCGCACAAAAATGATAAAGGACTGGCTTTCTGAAAGTGGCCTTTCTGTAGACGATTTTGACGCTTTTGCCGTAAGAGGTGCTTACATTAAAGAGGCAAAACAGAGCGGCACATACCTTGTGAATTCTGTGCTTAGAGATAAAATGCTCGCTTTATACCATCCTGACAAACGAATGGTTCATGGCATACCTCTAATACTTCCGGTATCATACAAACTGCTTGATGGCAAAGAAATTCCGATATATGTTACTGACCCCACTTCTGTTGATGAAAAACTGCCCGAAGCCTGCCTTTCCGGCAGCCCATATTTTGAAAGGCTTGGACGTTTTCATCCGTTGAACCAAAAGGCGGTGGCAAGGCTTGCTGCAAAAGAACTTGGCAAAAAGTACGAAGATTGTAATTTTGTTGTTGCACATCTTGGAGCGGGAATTTCAGTTGGAGCACATCGTAAGGGAAGAGTAATTGATGTAAACGATGTGGGCCTTGGTGACGGTCCTTTTACTCCAGAGCGGGCTGGCGGCGTGCCTGTAGGTCAGCTTATTGATCTGTGCTTTAGCGGCGAATATACATATGATCAGGTGTTCAAAATCCTTCGTGGCAATGGTGGTGTTATGGGATATCTTGGAACAAGCGATATGCGTAAGGTTGAACACATGATAGACGAAGGTGATGAAAAGGCCGCCCTTGTTTTCCGTGCAATGGCACTTCAAATATCAAAAGAGATAGGCGCATGCTGTGCAAGCCTTTGCGGTGACGTAGACCAAATAATTATCACCGGTGGTATTGCCTATTCTAAGCGCATGACCGATATGATAAGCAATTATGTCAGCAAATTTGCTAAGATAAAAATTATTCCTGGTGAACTTGAGTGCGAAGCTCTTGCCATGGGTGCGCTGCGCGTGCTTCGGGGCGAAGCCGAGCCCATAGTTTTTGAGAAATAAATTTATATAATAATGGGAGGACACTGAAAATGGAAATGGAAGAGGCAAAAAAAATCGTTCGGGAACTTGTTTTACGTTCCAAAGCAGCTCAAAACAAGATAAAAGATTATTCTCAGGATCAAGTAGATCGTCTTGTGAAAATTTGCGGAAGAGTAATTTACGATAATGCAGAGGAACTTGCAAAAGAAGCCGTTGAAGAAGGCGGACTTGGAAACGTTGCCGACAAGATCAGCAAAATGAAAAACAGTACCAGTGTTGCTTATCAGTTTCTTAAAGATAAAAAGACCGTTGGCATTATTGGTTTTGAAGAAAACGGCAGCATTGCCAATGTAGCAAAACCTATAGGCGTCATCGGCTGCCTTATACCTAGCACCAACCCCACTTCTACTGTTGGCGGAAACGGAATGTATGCTCTTAAATGCCGCAATTCTATCATTTTCTCTGTACACCCGAGAACAAAAAATGTTTCTGTTCATGCCGTAAATCTTGTCAGAGAGGCACTTAAAGCGGCTGGCGAGCCTGAAGATCTTTTCCTAGTGATTGAACAACCCTCTATGGAGACTACTAATGCTCTTATGCAAGAGGCAGACGTTGTTGTTGCAACCGGAGGCCCTGCAATGGTAAAGGCTGCATATTCCAGCGGTAGGCCTTCCTATGGTGTTGGCCAAGGCAACGTCCAGGTAATTATTGATGAAGACTGCACTGATGAGTATGACGCAATCGCCGAATCCACTGTAAACAGCCGTTGCCGTGACAATGGCCTTCCTTGCACTGGCGAGCAGTTTATCACCTTCCCTGAAAGGGATACTGAAAAGGTCCTTGCAGCGTTTGAAAAAGCCGGTGCTTTCGTCGTTCGCGACGAAGAAACGGCTGAAAAGGTCCGAAATGGCCTCTTTACTCTCACTCCTAAAGGGACTTGGGCTTTTAATATTAACAACGTTGGTCAGAACATACATAAAATTGCTGAGAATATCGGCCTTGAAATTCCCGAGAGCACAAAAAGCCTACTTATAGCTGCAAAAGGTGTCGGCAAAGCCGACCTTCTCTGCAAAGAAAAACTCTGCCCTGTGGAAGCTTTTTACCCCTATAAGGACTTTGACGAAGGTATGGCGTTCATAATGGAAAACCTCAATATGGAAGGGGCAGGCCACTCCGCAGTTATTTATTCCCATTGTGATGAACATATTAAACGCGCTGGCATTGAGCTTCCTGTTTCCCGTCTCGTAGTTAATGCCTGTGGTTCCACTGCTGGAGGAAACACCCTTGAAAACGGGCTTACACCTACAATGTCCCTTGGGTGCGGATCTTGGGGTAATAATAGTATTTCCGAAAATCTTAGTTACAAACATCTGATGAATATAACTAAAATTGCCTATAAAATTGAAAATGTAAAAATCCCGAGCAACGAAGAAATTTGGGCAGACTGAGGTGAGCAAAATGGTTTATACAAGCATTGAAGAGCTGCTTGAAAAAGTTCGCTCAGCCAAAAAGGTAAAACGCCTTGCTGTCGCTGCGGCTGCGGATGAGCACGTAATAGAAGCCGTACTTCGTGCTCAAAGCGAAAATATAATTGAGCCTTACCTTATCGGCGATAAGGTAAAAATATGCACTATACTTAAAGAGCTTGGCGGTGAAGTTCCAGACGATCATATAATTGACACTGCTGACGTCGATGAAGCGGCTGCCATTGCTGTAAAACTTGTTGTCGAGGGTAAGGCTGACTTTCTTATGAAGGGGCTGCTCAATACTTCGAACATGCTTAAAGCCGTGCTCAACAAGGAACACGGCCTTAGAACCGGCTCCACGCTGTCCCATGTTTCAATAAACGAGTCACCTAATTACAAAAAGCTTTTTATAGTTACTGACGCCGGAATAAACATTGAACCTGGCCTTGAAGCAAAAAAGGATATTATAAACAACGCTGTTTCTGCCTTTAGGAGCATGGGTTACGATAACGTTAACGTTGCGGTACTTGCGGCCCTGGAAAAGGTCAACCCTAAAATGCAAACTACTGTTGATGCCGCTGAATTAAAGTCTATGAACGAGCGTGGTGAAATTCCGAACTGCACTGTTGAGGGGCCTATCTCTATGGATCTTGCAATGGATACCGAAGCCGCTAAAATAAAGGGCTTTATAAGCCCCGTAACGGGTGACGCAGATGTCTTTGTCGTTCCGAACCTTGACTGTGGAAATATTCTTAACAAAGCGCTTCGTTTCTTTGGAAAAGATAAGCAAGTTGGCATAGTACTTGGAGCAAAAGTTCCAATTGCTCTCACTTCAAGGGGTGCCGCAACTGAATCAAAATATATGTCCATAGTTGTTACCTCTGCTATGGTTTAAATATTACCGTAAAGCAAAAGGGGCGGGTTTCACCCGCCCCTTTTGCTTTACCCTTTTGCCCTTAGCTGCTCATATTTCTGTTTTGTGGCCTCGCCTCCCCTTAAATGTCGCTCGAGCTTATTTTTTTCAAGAACACTTTTTACCTCCTGATAAAGACCGGGATTTATTTTTGCAAGCCTTTCTGAAACATCTTTATGCACAGTGCTTTTGCTTACTCCAAATTTTTTGGCAGCTGCTCTTACTGTAGCTCCGTTTTCAATTATGTACTCTGCCGCGGCAACAGCTCTTTCTTCCGGTAAACCTTTCATGACACAAACCTCCAAAAATGTTGAGTATATATCATATTCGAAAGTAAGAGCTTTTATGAAAGAACATAAAACAATTTATGCTCTTTTTTTGTTTTGCATTTTTATTTTTCCATTTAAAGTTGCTTGTTTTGTCTGATTTATAGTCAAATTATTTAACAATCCTATGCAATAAGCTTATAACTAAAACCATGAAAATTTAATATATACTGTTTAGCTTTTACGCAATTCACTGACAGGAAGTGTGGTACGAATCCCACATAGAAATGCTGCTGTATTTATGGAGCAATTTTTCATGTACTAAAATCAGCTACTGTAACATTTTGCTTTGGGAAAACGAAATATTACGAAGCAGTCTGAGCAAGAAATATATTTATTTTGCAATCTTTAAAATGTATCTTCGAATTCAAGAGATATTTTTATATGTAATAAAACTTTATTTGCTTTGTTTTTTTAAGTTTTACAATAAGCCGACTAAAACAACTTTTATCCAAATTGAGACGCCTGCAAAGCCCTATTACACTAAAACGGCCGTCAACACCGTGTATGAAGGAAGAACTTCAGTTACAAAAGACTACCTGTTTCTACTGGCCAGCTTGCTTTTCCCAACCAAGTTTAGCCGGCACTCCCTTGAGGAAGGAACGATGGACCTTGATCAAGCGCAAGGCAGTATAGAATATTATGAGGAGATTTTTACCGCTCCTTCCTTTTCGTCGCTGTGGCTGGGCAAGCAAAAGTGAAATAAGCACTTGCTTTGCACGGTCAATCTCACAGTTGGAGGCGTTTTACTGGCAGACGAAAAGTATCTTTTTTCATACATTTAAACTCCAACCAAAAATCATAATAGCAAGTCGTTCTTTTGTTTAAGCAGGTTTTCTAGCTCAGGAATATAGTTCTCATTTAAACAAGTTTTTAACAGATCGGCCAGTGTTTCAACAAGGGAAAAATTATTAAATTCAGGAATACTTCCCGGGCCTCCCACTTCAGTCCAGTTGGATATTAAAATAGTGATAGCAAAGGCTATATTTTCAAGTACATGATTAGAAAAATCACTTTTGATAATACCGT
>CAZNVF010000089.1:0-6012 GCA_964576395.1 uncultured Oscillospiraceae bacterium | reverse complement strand
ATTCCTGAGGATGACCCAAGAAATCCCGCTGTTATTGCTGATAACGTTGGCGATAACGTTGGCGACGTTGCTGGTATGGGCTCCGATCTTTTTGAGTCATACGTTGGATCTATCGTATCTGCTATTACTCTTGCAATTGCCATTCCTACTATCAGCAGCGGCTTCCTCGGCGACGTTGCTCTCGACCCGGTAAAGGGTTCCATGTTCCCACTTTTCCTTGCTGCTATAGGAATTATTTCTTCCATTATTGCCGTTTTCTTTGTAAACGGCAAAACCGCTAACCCCGCAAAGCAACTCAACCTTGGTACATATATCAGTTCTGCAATCGTTATCATTGCTGCATACTTTCTCAGTGATGTATTTTTTGACAATGTTGGTGCATTTGCTGCCGTTGTTATCGGCCTTGTTGTTGGCGTTGCGATTGGTAAGATCACCGAATATTACACTTCTGGAGATTACAAACCCGTTAAAGAGATTGCAAAGCAGTGTGAGACTGGCTCTGCAACCTGCATTATCAGTGGTTTTGCCACTGGCCTCACTTCTACAGTTTTTCCGCTGCTTCTCATTGCTGTAGGCATTCTTGGTGCATATTATTTCTTCGGCCTTTACGGTATAGCAATTGCTGCAGTAGGTATGCTTTCTACCACTGGTACTGTTATTGCTGTTGACGCTTATGGTCCTATCTCTGACAATGCCGGGGGTATTGCCGAAATGAGCGACCTTCCCGAAAGTGTTCGTGATATCACCGATACTCTTGACTCTGTTGGCAACACCACTGCTGCCGTTGGCAAAGGCTTTGCAGTTGGCTCTGCTGCACTTACCGCTCTTGCACTCTTTGTTTCCTACTCTCAGATTGCAAACCTTGAAAAGATCGATCTTCTTAGCCCCTCTGTTGTCGCTGGCCTTCTGATAGGTGGTATGCTTCCTATGCTTTTCAGTGCTCTCACGATGAGCTCTGTTGGTAAAGCTGCAAACCAGATGATTGAAGAGGTTCGCCGTCAGTTCCATGAGTTCCCTGGTATTATGGAAGGAACCCAGAAACCTGATTATGCAAAATGTGTTGACATTTCTACCAGTTCTGCCCTTAAAGAGATGCTCCTTCCCGGCCTTCTTGCTGTTGTCTGCCCAATAGTTGTTGGCCTTGTCCTTGGTACTGAAGCTCTTGGCGGACTTCTTGCCGGTTCACTTGTTGTAGGTGTTCTTATGGCAATCACTATGTCCAATGCTGGCGGTGCTTGGGACAACGCAAAAAAATATATTGAAAACGGTCATAACGGTGGCAAAGGCTCTGAACCCCACAAAGCTGCTGTTGTTGGTGACACCGTCGGTGACCCATTTAAAGATACTTCCGGTCCTTCCCTTAACATTCTTATTAAGCTTATGACCATCGTATCTGTTGTATTCCTTCCCCTTTTCCTTTAATTGATTAAAGAAGCGCTCCGTAAAATTTACGGGGCGCTTCTATTTCGTTTAAGGTGGCATATTTTGAACGGCACTAAAGATTACTACAACAAAACCGCCGCTGAATGGGCCACAAACGGATATTCAGATGACTCTGAAGCGCCTTGTTTATACGATTTTCTATCTATGCTCAAACCCGGTGCAAGGGCGCTTGACCTTTGCTGTTGGTGTGGATATGATTGCAAAAGGCTTCGTGAGCGTGGTTTCTCCCCCCCATAGGGATCGATTTTAGCGAATAAAGTATTAAAATTGCCCGTGAACGTAGCCCCAAAGTTGATTTCCTTTGCGCAGATATGTTATCCGACTACTCCGGTATAGGAAAAGTCGATGTGGTTATTGCCATAGCAAGTTTATTTCATATCGAAAACAAAAATTTAAAAACCGTTTTTGAACAGGTAGACAAAGTTCTCATAAATGGCGGGTTTTTGCTTTTTGCCATAAGATATGGCCACGGAAAAATTAATGAGCAAAATTTTCACAGCATTGATGGTGAAGATTTTTACCGTAATTTTATTGGGCATACGCTTTATGACATTTTAGAGGCCTCAAAAGATTATTTTGAATATACTTGTAAAATGGAAACAGATATGCCTATCTGGAAATTTCATGTGTTGACAAGAAAAGAGCAATAACGGCAATTATGTTATTGCTCTTTTCTTTTTTTGCAAAACTTTTACAGCAAATTATATAAAAGTTCACAACTGTGTGTTAGAATAACATTCAACATTAAAGATAAATATTGGACAGGAGATTGTTATGTCAAGAGAGGTTCAAAACGAAGAAGAAATAAAAAATGAGCTACGTCAGATATTTACTGACAGAGGCGCCGCCGATATGATAGATAGGTATGCTCATAGCTATGCCGAACTTATGGCTTATTACCGCTGCGCTATTATGGAAGTGGAAACAAAATTCAATGTTCTTAATGAGGAATTTTCTCTTCAATTTGAACGCAACCCAATCGAAAGTATTAAAAGCCGACTTAAAAGGCCTGACAGTATAGCAAATAAACTCAACAGATACGGCCTTGAGGTAAACTTCGAAAATATTGAAAATAATATAAACGATATTGCCGGTATAAGGGTAGTTTGTTCTTTCATTGACGATGTTTATGTCCTTGCGGAAGCGCTTCTAAAACAGGACGATATAATTCTTATTGAAAAAAAAGACTACATAAAAAACCCAAAAGGGAACGGTTACAGAAGCCTTCATCTTATTGTAGGAGTGCCTATTTTTCTTGCACATGAAAAACGCATGATGAATGTGGAAATACAGCTTCGCACCATTGCAATGGATTTTTGGGCCAGCCTTGAGCACCAGCTTAGATATAAAAAAGATTTTGTTTACACTGATGAAATGCTAAATGAGCTTAAGGAATGTGCTGAAACAAGTGCGGAGCTTGACCGCAGAATGGAAAATTTGAGACACAAGGTACGCTATTCTCTTGACAATTATAACAGGGTTTACGTTTAAAATAAAGCACAAAACGTGTGGACATTTTATGCTTTATTTTCTTATATAATTATATCCACAATAATTAGAATCAGGGCTTACATATTATAAAAAAAGAAAAGCGCATCTATAAAATCTGCGCTTTTCTTTTTTAGGAGAATGGATCATTCAAAAATGAATTATTCCTTTTTAATAAATGCCGCCGCAAATGCTGCCACACCAATTACAGCGAAAGCAGAGCCAAGGCTCAGCACAGGCGCACCGGTTTCAGGGTTTACTTCTCCATCCGCCACGGTGTATTCCTTGCTTCCCCCTATTTCTACTGTTATTGTGTCACGATTCTTGAGAGCTGCAAGTGTTCTTTCAGCTGCCACTAGAACATTGTAGTTTTCAACTATATTTTTCTGATCATTGGTAAGAGCATTATAGGCTTTCCTTGCATTTTCTATTGCTTCTTCGCTGTCCAGGGTGACATTTCCTATTTCGTCTATAAGCTTCTCCACATTTTCCACCTCTTCGGTTCTCTCAACGATATGGAGATATATGATTCTTGGTTCAGATTCGCCTTCCTGAACAACAACTCTTACTATTCCATGCTCGGGGATCGTTTCAAATGAAAGGGCAGTATCGCGAATGCTGTTTATGTAAACATTCGCATTTTCGTTTGCTGTAACCTCAACGTCAAACTCCCCTTCGACGCTTACATAATATACATCGGTGCCATCTTTCAAAGCTACAGCTTTTCCATCTACAGTTAAGGAAGTAGGAAGCGCTGTAACTCCTACCGCGGAAGCGTTCGCTTGTGCACGGGCAACGCAGTTGACCTCTGTAGACTTTTCACCAATCCCGTTACCACTGAGTCCAAGGCTTGCAGTTTGAATTTTTATATAGTGTATGCCGTTTGCAAGGGTTACCGGATCACCATTTTCATCCACGGCCCACGCAAGGTCCATTCCGTCGCCGCCAAATTCGTATACCTCAAGATTGTAGTCATTGTAGTAATTTCTACTATAATCAGGTTGGGCCCAATACGGGTTCCTTGCATATCCGCTAACAGAAGCAATTGTTCCCGTGCCAGCACTTGTTGCACAGGTGAGCTTTACATCCGCATAGCCCCATTCCGGAAAGGCCGTTCCATCAGAGTCGCCCTTATCGCTGAGGCAAGGAAGCCATACTCCAGAAGCAGTTATGGAGCTTACATCCTCACCATCTTTGAAATGCAGAGGGTAGTTTACAGCTGTAGGAATAGGATCGGCAAACCCAACCATTTCCTTTTTTACCCCGTCCGATTCAACGTAGATTTTATCGTCTTCCTTGAAATAAGTTACGGTACGGTTCCATTCGGTTTCATCATCATAATGACGTGAACCCGCAAGCGCATACCAGTTTTCCCCATCTTCAGAAACATATACCTGACCCGGTTCTGAAAAACCGGAACCGCCATTTGAATTGCCGTAAACTATAAAATCAATTCCGTATGGATTGTTAGGGTCATCCATAATGGCATTTTCATAATAATAGGTTATATACCCGCCAAAGTTTCCCAAACTTATAGGCGACCACCAATAACCAAGACCAAGAAGGGATTTTTCAGGTTCCTCGCCATAAAGGCCTGTAAGCTGATTGCTGAAATTTGTATATTGAGAGCCAAGGCACAGATAGTCCGCAATGCTGTCCGGCATATCAAGGTCGGGGTTCCTTCCGTAAACGGTGAAAGATATTTCGGTGCTTTCACTTTCATCGTCGTTACAGAGTGTAACAGTTTTACTTGCGGAAGCCGCATTGTATGGAGCTTCTACTATCTCTTCAGATTTGAAGGTGAGTTTATAGCTTCCATCGGCCTGCGCAGCCATTTCGCTACCGTCATATATGGCCTTTGTAAAATTCTCCTCATTGAGCTTAAAAACAAACGAAGCCTCCTCTGCGTCTGCATCCATTACCATGTTGAAGCTGGTGCTTGTATAAATAACCGGGGTATAAACAAGCCCGTTTTCAGCGGACAGTTCCGAAAAGCTTTCCACTTCTGGGGGCCTTGTAGCCGTTCTGCTCCAACAAATCACTAAAAAACTGTCATTTTCGTCTCCATATAAGACAGTTGTGTCGTATTTGTCCGGGTCAAGTCCAAGCAATTCTTCAAAATTAAAGTCGCTTGACCAATATTTCTCTATGTAATCAATATAATAGTCTCCATACTCAGGCATACCAAAAAGATGTTCATCTGACGCGTTGATTATAAAGAAATCCCCATCCTTGATTTCCCATGTAACGCCAAGATCATTATAAAGTACATCTTCCCCCGGAACATTAACATATATGGTTTTTATGCTGCCGTCTACCACTATGCAGTCCAAATAATACTCTTCACCTATCATTTCTGACACATCAAGCTTACGAACTTCAATGGGCGTTCCGTCGGCAAGTTTTGCTTCAATTTCGTCGGCAAAAGCGGTCATGGGCAAAAAGCCAACAACCAAGATAAGCGCCATAAAAACGCTTAATAAACGCTTTTTCATTTTTATGTCCTCCTCAAATTCTCGTTTAAAGGGCTTTGTTTACTGTACCGTAGAGTACAGTAAACAAAGGGGTACCCCTTTACAACTTATTTTTTTGCCTTTACCCAAGGTTATATAAAAAAACAGCCGCTGCAAGCCCATAAGGCTTGCAGCGGCCGATTTTTCGCTGTTTTATTTCACTTATAACACTACAACATTCTGGCTTATGTACACAACTGTTTAGTGCACACTCACAGCATCGGGTATGCTCCAGACTTTCACTGGATTTGTTGTATTGCTCCACACAAAATAGAGCTTCGACAGTGTTAAATATTTAGTATTCTTCTATAACAGAAATTATTATACTTTTATTAATTTATTTTGTCCATTCCGTTTTTGCTATTTTTGATCAAATTTTGAAAGTGATTTGAACCCAGCGAAAAAAATATAAAATTGCCACAATTTTATATCAATACGTAGTCGGCTTTATATAAGTTGGCGTGTGCTTGGCGCTTATTGCCATATTTATCTTCGGTAACAATATGATATAAGCAAGTTTTTTTCTTTTATAGATTCCCCCTTTGCTTATATTCAAATAAGTTTGGGG
>CAZNVF010000088.1:0-6131 GCA_964576395.1 uncultured Oscillospiraceae bacterium | reverse complement strand
TTGCCGATATCCGCTGCTATTTCTGCATAGTGTCTTGTTTCTCCAAAAGGTATTTTTAAAAGCTCATTCCAAACAGCTTTTTGGAATTTTGTTCCTTTAAGCTCCAGTGGAATATTGAAAGTCTTTCTTGTGCCGGCAAAGTATTCTGAAAGCTGCTTAACAGTTTCATTAAGTACCGTTTCTGAAACTGCATCATCAGTTTTACGTTCCTCAAAACTTAATGAAACCAATTTCCCACCTTCCGCTGAAAGCCAAAGCTTCCCAACAGGTGAATTATAAACTATTGTATTCATTATTTCAGCTCCACTATTGTTACGCCGGTTTCGCCCTCGCCATATGTTCCAAGACGAAAATTTGCAACAGCCTTATTTTTCTTAAGTGCCTGATGAACTGCAGAGCGAAGCACACCAGTTCCCTTTCCATGGATAACCGATACGGTTTTTAAGTTCATCAAAACACACTCGTCAATGAATCTTTCCATTTCAAGAACGCCCTGTTCTGCATCCATTCCGCGAAGGTCAACCTCAAGTGCAGCTGATCTTCGAGAGGTGCTTTCAATATTCTTAGTAACATTTCCTCCACCAAGGGTATTTTTTCCGGATCTATTTTCAACAAGACGAAGATCTGAAATATGGACTTTTGATTTTACTATTCCCGTCTGCACCATGCAGTAACCGGCGCCGTCCGGCAGGCCCACAAGCGTGCCGTCTTTGGACATTCCGTTTATGCGAACAGTATCACCCCGAACAAGTTTGCGAGGAAGACGATAACTATCGCTTTCTCCGGATATTGGATCAGCAATATTCTGTATTTTTGTTATACCGGCCTTCATTTGGGCACGGGCACGGGCTACCATATCCTCAGAGGATTCAGCCTCAGCGGCTTTTTTTGTTTCGATTATTTCATCAACAAGTTTTTGAGCCTCTGCCCTAACTCTTTCTACAAGGCGCTTGGCGGAATTTCTTGCAGCTTCAAGTTCTTTTTCCTTATTTTGCTCCATCTCTTCCTTTTGCCTTACCATCTCCGCACAGATGCGCTCAGTCTCTATACGGAATTTTTCAGCATCTTCGTGTTCTTTTTCAAGCTTTTGACGGCTTTCTTCGAGCTTTGTAATAACATCCTCAAAATTTGTATTTTCGCTTGAAACAAGCTCACGTGCGCGATTTACAATACTGTTGTCCATTCCAAGTCGCTCTGATATAGCGAAGGCATTACTTTTTCCAGGAACACCAATGAGGAGTTTATATGTTGGAGACAACGTCTCCACATTGAACTCACAACAAGCATTTTCCACCCTTGGAGTTTGAAGGGCATACATCTTTATTTCAGCATAGTGAGTTGTAGCGGCAAGCTTAGCGCCATAGAGTTTAAGTTTTTCAATTATTGCCACGGCAAGAGCCGCGCCTTCCACAGGGTCGGTGCCAGCTCCGAGCTCATCAAGAAGCACTAGGCTACGGTCATCAGCGCTGTTGAGTATCTTTATTGTATTATTTATATGGGATGAGAATGTCGAAAGGCTCTGCTCAATGCTCTGTTCGTCGCCGATATCAGCAAATACATTTTCGAAAACAGAAACCGAACTCGACTCCCCTGCAGGGATCATAAGGCCGCACATCGACATTAGAGTCAAAAGTCCTACGGTTTTTAGCGTGACAGTTTTACCGCCCGTGTTTGGCCCCGTTATTACAAGAACATCGAAATCATAGCCAAGAGATACATCTACCGGAACGATCTTAGTCTTATCAATAAGCGGATGGCGTGCCCTTGTGAGACGGATCTTTCCGTCATCACTGAGCGCCGGAACAATGGCGTCCATTTTATTTGCAAGGCGGGCTTTGGCAAAATAAAGATCCAGTTCAACAATAGCTGAATAATCCTCAAGAAAAGTCTCAGCGTGGTTCCCAATGTCGCGGGAAAGTTCGTAGAGTATCCTTTGTATCTCCTGTTGTTCCTTTGCCTTAAGAACGCGGGTCTCATTGTTTTCATCAACAACGCTTGCCGGTTCGATAAAAATCGTAGCTCCGCTGCCGGAGGTATCGTGCACCATGCCCTTTATTTCAGAGCGGTACTCAGATTTTACAGGTACACAGTAACGCCCGTCCCGTATGGTAACTATTGGCTCTTGAAGATATTTCTGATAAGTTTGGGAATGTATCAAATGGTCAAGCTGTTCCTTCACTTTTGCCTGAGAATTGCGAATTTTTCTGCGAATAGAAGCAAGCTCCGGACTTGCTGTGTCGCTAACCTCATCCTCGGAAACTATTGTATAACCTATTTTTTCCTCAAGGTGAAGGTTTGGCATAAGGCTCTCAAAAAGAGGATCAAGCGAGGTAGTCTGTTCCCCGGCGTAATTGTTGCGGAAATCCTTCATTTCTCTAAGAGCTTTGAGGAAACGCTCAATATCCAAAAATTCAGGAAGCGAAAGGGTCGAACCCATTTGAGCACGCTTAAGCGAACTGCATACGTTTTTGACTCCACGTAAAGTGGGGGCGCCAAACCTACTGCTAAGCATATGAGCATCAGAAGTATAATCCATAATTTTTTTTGCTTCACGCAGTGTAGTCACAGGCTCAATTTCAAGGGCAAGTCTTCGGCTGTCATCGCAGCCGGTGCAGTCCGCAAGCATTAACAATATTTTGTCAAGTTCTAGGGCTTTATAATGTCTGTTTTCAGTCATAGAATTACCTCTGAAGATAAACTTCTTTGTATCAATATGTATTAAAACGATCTTATTGAATTTAAAAATTCGAGGGTGGGATAATTTTTGTCTGTCTTTACAACAGTATATTTTTCTGCCGCAAGCGCCAGCTCCATTTTTGCACTCTCCCCCACTCTGAATGAAAAAAGCTGCTCCACTGGGGCATAAACTATATGCCTTGCGGCCAAAAAAGCAGCTTTTGAAAGACGAACATCGTCTTCAGTAGAAACTGGCCTGCATTCAAGGCAGGTGACCTTGCCCATTTGGATATCAAACCAATAGCAGTCCTTTTCAAATTCAAAACACTCTGAGCACGCTACAAGGTCCGGCGTATAGCCTATTATGCTCATGGTGCGAAGTTCAAATATTGCTTTGAGCACAACCGGGTCAATTTTTCCGTTTTCAAGAAAGTGCAGAGTATTTAAAAAAAGACTGAGTATATTCTTTGATGGCTCCTCAGCAGGAACAACATTTAAACAGAGTTCGCAAAAATAGCTTGCGTAAGAAAGCTTATCAAGATTCTCTCTTATTCCGAAAAAAAGGCGTTCGCTCTCCGCAGAATCGAGAGTGTACTTATCCCTGTTTTTAAAAAGCAGAAATTCCCCATAGCAGAGCATTGAAGAAGCAGCCGAAAACCTGCTTTTTATTTTTTGCGCGCCAAAAGCATAAGCGAAAATGACCCCCCTATCCTCTGTTAAAAGAGTGAGAAGTTTGTCATTTTCGTTATAGTCCTGACTTTTAATGACGATGGCTTTCGTTTTTATCTGCATTTTCTGTTTCTTTATCTGCCATAAAATGGAGCTTTTGAAAACTGCCGCTTACCTCGTCTTTTCCCACATCAACAGGAAGGGCAGGCTTTATTTCCCCTGCATTAATCGCAGCATTTATTTCATTTGGATTTGACATTCTATAGTTCAGATAGTCGCTCACTTTTCCGGTTTTTTCAAAATCATTCCAACTTTTTTTACTCATATTAAATACCCCGTATAAGTTATTTTCATTATCATTTTATGATTTTGAAAGCCGCTTATGAGAGGTAATTTAAGTTATTATTTATTCATCTTTAAAACCAAAATTGCGAAGAAGTCCCTCGCGGTTGCGCCAGTCCTCTTTTACCTTTACCCAGCACTGCAGATTGACTTGGCAGCCTAAAAAGTGCTCTATGCTTGCCCTTGCTTCAGTACCTATTTTTTTAAGCATAGCGCCTTTTTTGCCGATTATAATACCTTTGTGGCTGTCTTTTTCACAGTAAATAACTGCATCAATGTCCATCATATTTTTGCCGTTATGCTCTTTCATAGACTCTATAGAGACAGCTATTCCATGAGGAACTTCATCTTCAAGGTCAACAAGCATTCGCTCCCTTATAAGCTCAGCAACAATCGCCCTTTCCGGTTGGTCAGTAAGTGAATCATCGGCAAAATAGTGCGGACCAGGTTTTGCATAGCCGCCAAGAATATCTATCAGAATATCAAGGCCGTCCTGTTTTAGGGCAGAAATCGGTATCACCTGTTCAAACTCGTGCTCAGCGGCAAAAGCTGCTATTTTTTCAAGCATTTCTTCTTTGTGCTCAAGAGTATCTATTTTATTTATGCAAAGTACTGCTGGAAGATGGAGTGCTTTAAAGCGCTCCATAAGGTCACGCTCTGCCGCGCAGATCTCACCTTTTGGTTCAGTTACAAGCACTGCAATATCGACATCCATAACGGAATCGCCAACCTGCTTGACCATAAAATCGGCAAGTTTTGTACGTGGCTTATGAAGGCCAGGAGTGTCTATAAACACAAACTGAGTCTCATCTTTTGTAAGTATTCCTGTGATGCGCGTCCTTGTAGTTTGTGGCTTTGCAGAAACAGCTGCCACCTTTTCACCTACCAAAGCATTTAAAATCGAGCTTTTCCCTACGTTTGGTCTGCCCACTATTGCCACAAAGGCAGATTTTGTGTTCATATTATTCACTGACATAACTTGTATCGCGCTGCAAACCAAGCTTAGCAAGCACTGTTTCCTCCCTTTCTCTCATATGTACTTGTTCTATTCCACCGTTTACGTGATCATAGCCAAGAAGATGTAAAACAGAGTGCACGATAAGATATGCAACTTCCCTTTGCAGTGTGTGGCCATAAAGCTCTGCCTGCTGTTCCGCCTTTTGCATTGAAATAACTATATCACCGAGAAGGAGAGCTCCAGTTTCAGGGTTTCGGTCATATATTCCGTTTTCACCAAGCGGAAAAGAAATAACATCTGTCACAGCATCAACATTTCTAAATTCCGCGTTCAGCCTTCTTATCTCATCATTTGAAATAAAAGTTATGCTTATTTCCGCCGGCTCCTGAAATCCTTCAGTCTGAAGCACCGCCTGACAGCAACGGCGCATAAGAAGCCGTATTCCTGTAGGAATTTTAACCTCTTTCTGACGGTTTGATATGATAACTTTTGCGATTGCCATTTTCTCTTCCTCTCCTATTATAATACTCCTCATAAGCTTTGATGATATTCTGAACCAGCCTATGACGAACTACGTCCTTTTCTGTAAACTTTATATGGGCCACATCTTCAACATCTTTTAAAACATTTATTGCCTCAACAAGCCCGCTCTTTTTTATAGATGGAAGATCTATTTGCGTGATGTCACCGTTTATAACCGCTTTTGAGTTAAAACCAAGCCTTGTAAGGAACATTTTCATCTGCTCCGGCGTTGTGTTTTGAGCCTCATCGAGAATTATAAATGAATCGTCCAGTGTACGCCCGCGCATATAAGCAAGGGGCGCCACTTCGATATTTCCACGTTCAACAAGGCGGTAATAGTTTTCCGAACCGAGCATTTCGAAAAGAGCGTCATAAAGCGGACGCAGATATGGGTCGACTTTATTTTGAAGATCACCCGGGAGAAAGCCGAGCTTTTCCCCCGCTTCAACCGCCGGGCGGGTCAGAATTATTCTATTTACATCCTGATCTCGAAAAGCGCGCACAGCCATTGCCACTGCAAGGTAAGTTTTTCCGGTTCCAGCAGGACCTACTCCTATTGTTATTGTATTTTTTCTAATTGCCTCAACATATGCCTTTTGGCCAAGAGTTTTTACTTTTACCGGTCTTCCCTTTGCAGTTATACATATACAGTCACTGCCTATGTCTTTGACTTTTTCCTCGTTTCCCTCTTTAACAAGGGAAATCACATAACGCACATTTTGGTCGCTTAGCTGTTCACCCTTATTTATCAGCGCAAGAAGACCTTGGATGACTTTACCCGCATTTGAAACATCCTCGGGCTCACCCGAAATTTTTATCTGGGTTCCTCTGTTCAAAATAGTGACACCGTATTCTTTTTCTACAAGTTTTATATTCTCATCAAAACTTCCAAAAAGCGCCACTGCGTTTTCCATCCGATTTATATCAACGATCTGTTCCGTATTCTCTCTCCTTTATATAAAAG
>CAZNVF010000087.1:0-6135 GCA_964576395.1 uncultured Oscillospiraceae bacterium | reverse complement strand
ACACAAACCTTCCATGGGGAATGACTGGAGATAATATTGTATCATATATTTTGACTCATTCTTCAGAGGAAATGGGTGCAACTATGGACCCGAATATTCCAGTCCACCCTACATTTTTCTATGAGTCCATTTGGTGTGCTATAGGGCTTTTGCTGTTCGTTTTTTTGATGAAAAAACGCCGTTTTGACGGTGAAATGCTTATTTTTTATGTGGGTTGGAATGGCTTTGGAAGAATGTTTATTGAAGGGCTTCGCACCGATAGCCTGATGCTTGGCAGCTTTAGAGTTTCACAGCTTTTTGGCGGAATTATGGCGGTATGTTCTGTAATAGTATGGTTCATTATTCGTAATAGGATAAAAAAGGCAGATAATGACAGCTACATGATGCTTTGGTGCAATACCAAAGAAGGAAAACTCCAGGCAGATGGAAAATGGGATTACTTAAAAGATGCCCCTAAAGAGGAATTTACGGTAACAAAGGATGAAAAAGAGAAACCTTGCGAGCTTCCAAAGCAGGATGAGGTGCAGGAGTCATCTTGCGAAACGGAAAATGTTGAAAAGCAATAAGTGGAGAGTGAACTCGTAAAGAGCTGTTTAATATAGAAAAAAAGAAAGCACTACCAAAGTTGGACCGGTTTTGACAGGTCTGTACTAGGACGGTTTGAACAGCGTATAATGATGCATACAATATTACTAATCATATAAGGAGGAGCACTCATGGCGATTCTTATGGATGGGAAAAAAGTTGCGGCGGAGGTTCGGGAAAAATTGAGAGAAGATGTAGAAGAGATGGCCAAAACCTATAAAAAAAGGCCGGCTCTCGCGGTTATTCTTGTTGGAGAGGATCCTGCTTCACAGCTTTATGTACGCAATAAGCAACGCGCCTGTGAGGACGTTGGTATTTTGAGCGAAATTTATACCCTTGGCGAGAATGTTTCGCAAGAGAGCCTTGAGTATATAATAAGCTCGCTTGCTGAAAGGCGAGACATTGACGGAATACTTCTTCAAATGCCTATTCCAAAAGGACTTGACCCAGTACGGGCACTTACCTGTATTCCCCCCGAAAAGGATGTCGACGCTTTTCTGCCGGATAATGTGGGACATGTTATGCGTGGAGACTACCGTTTTTTGCCTTGCACTCCAGCAGGCATTATGGAGCTTCTGAGCCGTTATGACATAGAAGTTGCCGGTAAAGAATGCGTTGTCATAGGAAGAAGCGACATCGTGGGCAAGCCTATGGCAATGATGCTTCTTCACGCTGGCGGAACAGTTACGATATGTCACAGCAAAACGAAAGACCTTACAGCGCATACAAAAAGAGCTGACATCCTTGTTTCAGCCGTTGGAAAAGCCGGTTTTGTAACGGCGGATATGGTAAAAGAGGGAGCTGTGGTTATCGACGTTGGAATAAACCGAAACACAGATGGTAAACTTTGCGGTGATGTCGATTTTGCCGCAGTGGAACCAAAAGTAAACTACATTACCCCTGTTCCGGGCGGCGTAGGTCCTATGACTGTGGCAATGCTTATGAAAAATGCTGTAAAAGCGGCAAAAATGCATCTTTGAAGTCTATTGACAATCAATAATTATAGTGTTATAATCTTTATTGCCGCATGCACATGGCTTTAGAAGTGCGTCCTTTTTTAGGAAACGCCGCCACACGCAGCGAGACTTATATAAAGAAGGAATATCATGTACGCAGTAATTGAAACAGGCGGAAAACAGTATCGTGTGGAATCTAACGATACTATTTACGTTGAAAAGCTTGAAGCCAGCGAAGGCGAAGAAGTTATCCTCGATAAGGTTCTTGTTCTTGGCGGAGAAAGCCTCAAAGTTGGTGCACCTTATGTTGAAGGCGCAAAAGTTACCGCTAAAGTCGTTAAAAACGGCAAAGGCAAGAAAATCCATGTTTTCACTTATCGTTCCAAAAAAGGCAGCAAACGTGCCCTTGGTCATCGTCAGCCATATACCAAACTTGTTATTGAGGCTATTGAAGGCTAATTAAAGATGATCAGCGCGGAGTTCTTTTATAAAAAAGGAGAACCTGTAAAATTCACAGTAAGTGGACACGCAGGTTACGCTGAAAACGGAAAAGACATAGTATGTGCTTCGGTAAGTTCGGCGGTCCAGATGGCTGTCAATGGAATTACTGAGATAGTGAAAATAAACTGCAAAGTGAATGTGTATGAAGATACAATTGAATGCGTCCTTCCGCCTAATTCAAGGCCAGCAGCATGGAACTTTGTATCAGCTCTGAGGCTCCAACTTCAGAACCTTTCTGAGGACTTTCCGAAGACAATCGATCTTATCATTACGGAGGTATAATATCAATGCTTAGAATCAGTATGCAGTTCTTCGCCCATAAAAAAGGTATGGGCTCCACTAAAAACGGCCGTGATTCCGAATCCAAACGCCTTGGCGTAAAAAGAGCTGATGGGCAGTTTGTTCTTGCAGGCAACATTCTTGTAAGACAGCGCGGAACCCACATTCATCCCGGTGCAAACGTCGGCAAGGGTTCTGATGACACCCTTTATGCGCTTTCTAACGGTGTTGTAAGGTTCGAGCGCCTTGGCGCAGACCGTAAAAAGGTAAGCGTGTATCCTGTCGAGCAGTAATTGCTTGCTAAAGAAAGGGACGGGCGTTGTCCGTCCCTTTTTGTTATGGTTTGATGGCGCAGCTGGCTTGCTGTTTGAATAACAGAAAACAAAATTGACACAATATTACCAAAAACGGAGGAAAAGCAATGTTTGTCGATACGGCAAAAATAAGAATAAAAGCCGGAAACGGCGGAAACGGCGCCGTTTCGTTCCATCGCGAAAAATATGTGAACGCCGGCGGTCCGGATGGCGGTGACGGCGGCAAAGGCGGCAATATCGTTTTTGTCGGTGACACCAACATTTCGAGCCTTATTGATTTTAAATATAAAAAACGCTACGTTGCTGAGGATGGAAAGCCTGGAGCAGCAAAGCGCTGTTCGGGAAAATCGGCTCCGGATCTTGTCATAAGAGTGCCGGTGGGAACGCTTATTCGTGAAGCAGAAACAGGGAGGATACTTGCAGATATTTCAGATAAAGAGCCTCAAATTGTTGCAAGGGGTGGCAAGGGGGGCTGGGGAAACAGCCATTTTGCCACACCTACCCGCCAAATACCAAAGTTTGCAAAGCCAGGTTATCCCGGAGAAGAGTTTGAGGTAACACTTGAACTCAAGCTTCTTGCGGATGTTGGCATTGTAGGTTTTCCTAATGTGGGAAAAAGTACCCTTATTTCGGTCGTTTCAGCTGCAAAACCGGAAATAGCTAACTACCCGTTTACAACGCTGACGCCGGTACTTGGTGTTGTCCGTGTTGAGGAGGGGAACTCCTTTATTATGGCGGATATTCCAGGGCTTATTGAAGGCGCGGCAGAGGGGGTCGGCCTTGGGCATGACTTTCTTCGCCATGTTGAACGTTGCCGGCTGATACTACACATAGTTGATATTTCTGCCATGGAAGACAGAGACCCAATTGAGGACTATAAAAAGATAAATGCTGAGCTTGAGAAGTTCAACCCTGATCTTGCAAAGCGTCCTCAGATAGTTGCGCTCAATAAAGCTGACTCTGCCATTGAAGAGATGATAGATGAGTTTAACAAATTTGCTAAAGAAGAAGGCTTTAAGACTTATTTAATTTCAGCTGTTACGGGCGAAGGCGTCAAGGAGCTTATGAATGCTGTTGAGGCTGAACTTGCGAAGCTTCCGCCCGTTGTAAAATATGAGGCAGAGGCGCCAGTTCGGGAGGAAATAACCACAAAGCAGGAGTTTTCGGTCCATATTGAGGACGGCGTATATATTATTGAAGCTCCATGGCTTGCCCATGCTCTTGGTTTCGTGGATCTTGATGACTATGAGTCGCTTCAATATTTCCAAAGGGTGCTTCGCCTTTCGGGAATTATCGATAAGCTCGAAGAAATGGGAATAAACGAGGGTGACACCGTAAGTATTCTTGACATTGAATTTGACTATTTGAGATAAAACAACCCCTGTTCAATTGAAAATGAACAGGGGTTGTTTTTTGTTTAAAAGCTAAAAGTATCAGCTGAACTTCATATTGGCATAAATACGCTCCATCCGCTCATCGGGGAAACGTTCATCAATAAATTCTTCAAAATTGTTTGATGCAGAAACACCATTTACCCGTCTAGACCAACGCCATACAGCTGCAGCCGAAATGAAACAGTTTATCACCATAAGCACTGCAAGCACCCATGTAATTGCTTTGCCTTTAGTGTTCGGAATTTTAAGTATCAATTTTGACATTCGCGGGTAAAGATCTTTTATCCAAAGGACACCGAGAACGCCCCAAAACACAGAATAGAGAAGGCAGATACGGCCATTCAGATTAAATGGAACAGAGCTATAATCCCATGAACGGGAGCCAATGAGCATCTCCTGTGCCCACGAGCATATATATTCCACAATGCTCCCTATTATCATTCCGCCGAAAAGCGAATAACCATAACTTCTGTTGCGGAAGCGATATAGAGCTACTGAAAGTACTGTTGCGCCAATTCCATACAGTGGGTTTAAGGGTCCGTAAATAAGGGCAGATCGGCTCTCTATGTACCCATTTTTAATGAGGCACCAGAGCATCTCTACAATTACCCCTGCGAAACTCCCAACAAGAAAGGTAAGGATAAGTTTATATATGTTAAGGCCCTGTGCAAAATGTTGGGATTTCATTTCAACAGCATCAATAGCTGTGTTGGAAGGAGGATTTGGAAGGTACCATTTTCTATCGAACTGTTTTTTAACGTCGTGATATCTTGCAGAAAGTTCATCTTCAATTTTGCGAACCCTATAATAAGCCTGCTTGAAGCTCTCAGCTGAGCGGTGAAGGGTAGAGACTTCTTCTTCAATGGCTTTAGCAAGCTCAGGCTTTACACCACTTTTGATATTGCATGCAGCAAGCTCGTCAGAAAGCTCGCTAAGTTTTTTTTCGTGCTCTTCAATTGAAACAAGAGCAGCTTCGCCCGCTTCTTCAAGCGGGGATATTGTGGCAATGATGCCGGTTTCTTTTTCATCCATATAAAAATAATTGCCCCATTTCACGCTAATGTATGATATTGTTTAATTATACAATAATTAGGCCAAATTGTCGATAAAAATTAAAAAATGCAAAAAAGTGATATATTGGTCGGTTGAGTTTAGCTCAAAAATGCGTTGCTTGAATATTTCATCTGTACACATTAAAATATAGTTAAATAAAATGAAGGAAGGAAAATCTTTTATGGATATGGGAAAGCAGATAAAGCAAAACCGTCTTCGTTGCAATATGACGCAGGACAACTGGCTGATAAACTTAGAGTAACTCCTCATGCAGTATCAAAATGGGAAAGCGGAACAGGTTTTCCGGATATAACGCTTCTTCCTGAGCTTTCGGCAATCTTTGGGGTAAAAATAGATGAGCTTTTTGACTTTTCGGTCGATGACCATCTTAACCGCATAGAAAATATGCTCGAAAAAGAACCGATTTTAAGCCGAAACGATTTTGATTACGCCATGTCGTACCTTACAAAGGGCACTGAAAATCCAGAAATAAAAAGCCGTTGCTTAAACCTTCTCGCTAATTTTGCACTCCAGCGCTCACAGGGTTATGCCGATATGGCTGGTACCTATGCAAAATATGCTATTGAGGTTGATCTGAAAAAGAAAGATAACCATGACCTTTTAGCTCACGCAAAGAATGGAATGTTATGCGACTGGTGCTATAACAACCATATGGAGCTCATAGATTATTACAAAGATTTTGTGAAAACACACCCGGACTATTTTTCAGGTTATCTTTGGCTTTTGGATAATCTTATTGCAGACAGTCGCCTTGACGAGGCAAGGGAAGCTCTTGAAAAAATGCGTTCCATAGAGGAAACTTATCATTACCCGCTTTATCTTGGATGGATAGCATATGCAGACGGTAGACATGAGGAAGCAGAAACTATATGGAAAGAGATTACTGATAAATATCCGGAAAGTTGGATTGCTTGGTATGTCCGTGCAGATACCTATGCTCATCGAGCAATGTATGATAAGGCGCTTGAAATGTATAAGGTTGCGGTAGATCGCCAAAAATCTCCAAAGTTTACAGATGGAGAAGAGAGCATT